>JBIOER010000031.1:0-10929 GCA_044446225.1 Rickettsiales bacterium
GAGCACCTCCAACCCCTCTTGTCTGCTCATCTTTATCTCGGTTGTTCTTTGCTTAAATAATGTAAACAGCAACGCAGGAGCAAACTTAAATATAAAGATTAGGGAAACAATGATAAAAAACAATAACAGCAAATTAACCACCGATTAACTCCCTACTTAGTTTGCTCTTAAATATATACACATAGCAAAAACAGAGCAATGCAATAAAAATTGTCACACCGAATTTCGCCGTTCCACTATGGATTAAAAACCCCGCAGTTACAGAAAGCGAAGCCAAGGCCAATAACTTTAATTTTTTAGTGGTGAAAGATTTTACGCCACAGAAAAATATAATCGTGTAGAGCAACAAATAGTTTAGACTCACAATTCCAACTATATCATCTTCAACTAATTCATGAATATACATAAGCAGCGCAATTAAGGAATAGACCAAAAATTGGATCATTACGGCATTCGCTGGCACTTCGCTTTTCGGATTAATCTTGGCGAGAAATCCTGGGAGTATTTTATCCCGCCCTAACGAGAATATTAACCTTGAAGTTCCCATGACCCAAACGTTAGCCCCTAAAAACAGCAATATAATCGCTACAAACGAGCCTGCAACTGCCGCCTCCTTCCCAAGCGATACGCTAAGAAGCGTAGAAAGAATCGCATTACTATTTTTGATTTGCTCGGGAGTAAGCACCGAAATTACCGTAACTACCATCGATAGATAAAATACCGTGATAATACCTAACGATATTTTAATCGCCTTGCGGTAAGTTTTAACTGGATGGGCGGTTTCCTCTGCCATAGCATCCACGTTCTCCCAGCCGGTAACTGAATAAAAGCAAATAGCTGCTGCTGCAAAGATCGACTCATACCCCATTGGAATAAACGGTATAATATTCTCGCTATTGGCATGCGGGATTGCCGTTATAACAATCAACTCCACAATTACGACCAAAACGATCAAGCAGACTGTTTGTAGCTTGCTTGAAAGCCCCAAATTCAAAAGATTAAACAGGCAGGAAGCCCCCATTAAAGCGGCGGCAATTGGGTAGATCATTAGCTGATCATTAATACCCAACAACTCAATTACGTACCGACCAGCGGAGTAACCAAGTAAAAAATTGCCCGACATTGTGGTAAGTATGAGGAAAAGTGCAAATGACTTACCGGATTTGAAGCTGGTAGCATCCTCAATAAACCTTTGGATACTGGCACTTACCTGATATTTCTGGGAGATATGAGCGAAAATCATCGCAAATGGGTAAGCCATACCGATGGCAATTAGCCATGAAATTATCGATGCTGGGCCGGCAATCCTGGCCGCAACCAATGGCACAATAAAGATTCCCACTCCAACAACAGTAGTAAAATAGAAGACAACAAGCTGTAAAACCCCAAGCTTTCTGGTTAATTGATTTTGCGACATGATATGGTTTCCCGAATAAAAATTAAAAATGTATGTGAAAATTCTCTAGATAAAATGGAGCTTTTATCGTCGGGGCAGATAGCCAATGATGTAAAATTTACTGTTCATAGTTGTTTACTTTAGCATATTAAGCGCACAAGCGCAAGAATAATACCAATTCCAGTTTTTAAATTCACAGCTGCGACGTTATATTTTTGCAAGCTTGTCATGAAATTTGAAGGAGTTTACTTGAGGTAAGCGACTGAAAATTACGTGGGAAGATTGCACAAAAGAGAACGAGTATGTGTTAACTTTAAAAATTGAATTGGTATAAGTCGTCAATAAATCAAGTTTTTCCTAGACATAACAGTATTTTAGATGTACAATACTTTTTCAATTTTATGGGTGCTTATGGAAAAGAAACACATTAAAAAATCAGATTTGGTAGGAAAAATCGCTCTAAAACATCAAGAGCTAACTCGCGGCGAAGTTGAGCAAGCGATCGATACAATTATTGACGAAGTTTCTACTGCACTAGTTTGCGGTGACCGCGTTGAGCTTCGTGGCTTCGGATCGCTAGTTGTACGCAAGCGCAAAAAAGGCCTTGCCCGCAACCCTAAGAGCGGCCAAAAGGTAGAAGTTGATGAGCGTGGTTCGTTATATTTCAGAGCCAGCCGCGACCTAGTGAAGCAGCTAAATACCGCATCTTCAAACGATAACGTTCGTGTAACTAACTAGCCGTTTTCTGCTTTTAAAATTCGGGGGCAACGAAGGTGTAAACAAAACGTCATCCTCGAATAAGAGCACTAGTGTCCGGAATAATTATTGAGCCATGTATTACTCATAACACAGGCTTGAATAATTATCCCGGACATAAGTAGCGCGAACGCGGGGATCCACACTCGAAGCCTCATGAAAGCTGGATCTCCGCCTATGCGGAGATGACATTTACCACGTTGAAAACGGGAGTATTAAATACTTCTGTCATCTACGTTTGCGTCATTTTTATGACTTCTAGATTTCTAGTAACTTGGAGACTTGAAAATGCTTATACCAACTAACTATTAGCCGCTTTTTTGCTCGCAAGACCGGTGGAACCAAAACCACCCTCGCCTCTTTCGGTACTATCTAGCTCGCTAACCATGTTCCATGATGCTTGCTCGTACTTAGCAACTACCATCTGCGCAATGCGCATACCAGGAGTTACTACGAAGTCTTGGTCGCCTAAGTTAATCATAATCGCACAAACTTCACCGCGGTAGTCGGCATCAATAGTTCCTGGAGCATTGGCAACGGTAACGCCGTTTTTCAGCGCCAAGCCAGAACGGGGGCGCACTTGCGCCTCATAACCTGCGGGCAAAGCAATCGCAATACCGGTTGGGACAATTTTACGCTCAAAAGGTTTTAAGGTAATTTCTTGGTCAATCGCCGCAGTTAAATCCATCCCCGCACTACTTGGTGTTGCGTAAGATGGTAGCGGAAGATCTTTAAGATTAGGTAATTTTTTAATTGAAATTGTGGTCATGTTTTTTAATTCAAGATGGTTGTTTTACTTTTCTTCTCGTTCATTATAATGCTTTTTTCACCTGAGTCACTATTAATATAAGGACTGACTTGATCTTGTATTTCAACATCTTTCATGGCAAGTAACGCCGGTAATACCGCCTTATCTTTCCAGTTAATATTGCGCTCAAAACCATTGATTACAACCCCCTGCTTATTAACAATAAAGGTGGTCGGTATCGACTTAACCTCAAAAGAACCCATTAATTCTTTATGTGGGTCGAAATAGATCACCAAATTCGTTATTTTATGTTTGGCCATAAATTCACCAATGCGCTGTTGATTTTTGAAGTCAATTGAGACCGCAATTATCGCAATTTCGTTAAGATCTTTAAAACTCAATTCCTCGGCTAACTTGCTCAAACTCTTTATTTCTTCAACGCACACTGAACACCACGACGCCCAAAAATATACAATCACCAACTTCCCTTTTGCCTCTTTAAGTAAGTGGGAACTTCCTTCTCTATCAAAGAAGGGGATATTTGACGCGAGTTTAGGGCTCTCAAAGCGCCCATTTAACAAGTCTACAGCTGTTTTTTTGTACGACGCTTCATCAGCTCGTATAGGTTGTGAAAACATAAAAAACCCTAGAATAACCATCAGCAAAATTTTTATTTGAGGAAAATACATATTTTCTACCAATTTTTCAATTTAGGGCTTGCACCGTCCACCCTGTTCGTGTATAAACTTAACAAAATTTTAACATTTGACCAGGATAAAATTATGGCAAAAAAACTAAACAACTTAAACTATGCGGTGCCAACCTCTATCACCAATGATAATTTGGTATCATCAATCTCTCAAGCCGAAGGAATGGCAGCGCCACTTTGGGGTGGTCACCTCGGAAAAGGAGCCAATGACCTTTCTAAAAAACTTATCTCAACTTTTTCTCACGATAGAAGATTATATGCTATCACGATCAATTCTCTTAAAGCGCAACTTAAAATGCAAGTTAAGCGTCAAATCGTTCCTGAACTAGCTGCTAAGAAGCTTACTGAGACTTTAGACGCCATTAAAAAGGAAATTGCTGAAGGCAAATTCCATTACGAAGAAGCTGAAAGCATTTATGATTGCATCACTAGACGCGTTGCTCAATTAGCAAAAAATGAAGCAACTTGGTTAAACGTTGCTAATTCAACCGCGTCACAACAAGCTGGTGATCTTAAAGTTTGGGTAAGAGATGCCTATGACTCTTTAGACGCAGCTGTACAGAATCTTCAAGCTGCTTTAATTGATAAAGCTGAAGAAAATGTTAAAACTATTTTCCCAGGTAATTCAAATAGCCAACTTACCCAACCAGTATCTTTCGGACATCACCTTTTAGCTTACGTAGAAATGTTTGCGCGCGATCGATCCCGTATTAAAGATGCTCGTAAGCGCATGAACGAATCTCCATATGTTTCTGGCGATATCGCTGGAACTTCGTTCCACACAAGCCGCGATATGGTTGCTAGAACTTTGAGCTTTGATAAATCTTGCTCAAACTCAATTGATGCAATCAACTCACGCGACTACGTAATTGAATTTTTAAGCACTGCGGTTAACTGCGCCAACCACACCTCTAAAATCGCCTCTGAAATGCTTGAATGGCACGGTTCACAAAACAATTATATTAATTTCTCTGAAAACTTTGTTGCGCAAAGCCAGATCGTTCCTTATAAACGTGATGCAAGAATCCTTGAAGCTATCAGAAGTAAATCAGCTAAAATCTCTGGTTACTTAATGGCAGCGATTAACTTAGATAATTCACTACACACTGAATTTTCTCAAGACTATAACGAATTCACTGAGCCGGCATTTGATGCGTATGACAACTTGCTAAACGCAACCAAAGGCTTAGCTTCTGCTGTAGCTGACTTTACAATCAACCGTAAGAAGTTAAAAGAGGCTGCAAGCCATAGCTTCTCTACCGCGATTGATTTAGTTAACTGGTTAATTCAAAGTGCCGGTTCAACTCCTGAAAAAGCTCAACAAACTTCGCGTAAGATCATTGAGTATGCAATTGCTAAGAATAAAAAACTTTCTCTACTTGAAGTTTCTGAATTGCAAAAATTCGAACCGAAAATCAACGATGAAGTTTATAGCGTTCTTATCCCTTCACGCGCACTTATTACTCGCAGAAGCGGTAACGGATCAAATCCGGTACAAATTAGAAAAGCTATCCGCGCGGCAAGAAGAAATTATTTATAATTTCCTCCTCCCCAGTATACATTTAAAAAAAGCCCCTATTTACAGGGGCTTTTTTGTTAAGACTTGCCATATCGCGTTATTCAACTATAATGCGCCCAAATATAAACCACGGTAGTTTTATGCGCCAACCAATCACAGCAACCTTTAATCTTGAATTAGCCGAATATAACGCTTCAACCAACCCTATATATCCACTAGGAGAGGGTGATAAGCTATCTAAACTAACCATTACATTTTCAGAAGCAGTCGATCTAAAGGCACTCCAGAAACTATTTAAGCATTCCGAAGTTGAGTTAGCTAACGCTTTGGTTTTGAAGTACCCAACAGTTACTTCAATATCTGGAGGTACCATGATTCCCTTAATATTTGCGAACCAGCCTGCTAGTGCTAAATATAGTTCTATTTTTCACTTTGAGCTACCTCACTATACGACAATCCCTAATGGATTTTGTCAGATTTTACCTAATGAGCATTTTGGCATCCACTTTGCGTCCCCACAAACCCTCACTGTGAATACTTCATTAGCTCCTCTCGCACCGGCACCTCAAGACCCTAATATAACTTTAAAAAGCTATATTATATATGGCGTGGCAGTACTCGCACTGATTACATCCTACTTCCTCGCCAGCTCCTATATAAATTCAAAGGAAGCGGCTTGTTTGGAGCGCTAATACCTAGCTAAATCATCCCATGACATTGCTTAAATTTCTTGCCAGAACCGCAAGGGCAAGCATCGTTACGCGCTACCTTACCCCAAGTTTTAGGATCTCGCGGGTCGCGATCTTCCGGAAGAACGTGCGTCTTAACACTAACTTGCGGCTCCGGCGAATGCGAAGCGGGCTTAGCATGAGTTTCAACTACACTTGCAGGCGTGGTTTCAAGGGGTTTAATTTCCTGTGTTATCTGCAAATGATATAATCTTTCAACTGATAATTCAGAAATATCATCCAACAACCTTTTAAAAAGATTGAACGCTTCAATCTTATATTCATTGAGAGGATCTTTCTGCGCGTAGGCGCGCAGCCCAATGCCGGTACGCAAATGATCTAAGTTATGCAAATGTTCTTTCCACAACTGATCGAGCGTAACTAACATAACTTGCCTTTCAGCACGCGCCATCATCTGGGCACCGTACTGCTGAATTTTCTGCTCATAAAATTCGGCTACTAGCGGTTTTAGGTATGACGAAATCTCATCTTCAGCAATTCCCTCTTTACTAGAAAAATTAACGATATCTGAATGCATACCATACTGGCGCAGAATTTCCGTTTCCAAACCTTTTAGATCCCATTGTTCTGGGTATGAGCCATGGGGTATGTGCCTTGCGATCAACTCTTCTAAGATCTCTTTGGCCGCCTGAATAACTGTTTCACGCAGATTTTCTGCCGTCATCAAGTAAAGGCGCTGATCGTAAATAACTTTACGTTGCTCGCTCATCACATCATCAAAACGCAAGAGCGTTTTACGAGTCTCATAGTTACGCGCTTCTACCTTGCTTTGCGCTTTTTCTAAAGATTTACTAATCCATGGATGAGTAATTGCCTCACCTTCTTGAACGCCAAGCTTACCAAGCAGCCCTTGAATTTTTTCCGAACCAAAGATGCGCATTAAGTCATCTTCAAGTGATAAATAGAATTTAGTAAACCCAGGATCACCCTGACGTCCAGAACGACCGCGCAGCTGATTATCAATCCGGCGCGACTCATGACGCTCAGTACCAAGCACGCATAACCCACCTACTTCCAACACTTTTTGCTTATCTTTTTCTATCTGTGCCGCATTATCATTATCACCTTCTGCCAGCTCAGGATTACCACCAAGTTTAATATCCGTTCCTCTACCAGCCATGTTGGTTGCAATGGTTACAGCAAACGGTCGCCCTGCTTGTGAAATAATCTCCGCCTCTTTCTCATGATGCCTTGCATTAAGCACATTGTGCTTAATTTTTTTCTTCTTAAGCAAGGTAGAGATATGTTCTGATTTTTCAATACTAACTGTACCAACTAAAATTGGCTGACCAGTTTCATGCACGCGAACAATTTCGTTAACGATCGCATCATACTTTTCCTTCGCCGAGAGATAAATTTCGTCGTGTTCATCAACCCGAGTAACCGCAACGTTAGTTGGAATACTAGCTACTTCAAGTTTGTAAATATCTGAAAATTCTGCCGCCTCGGTCATCGCAGTACCTGTCATACCTGCAAGCTTCGGATACATACGGAAATAATTCTGGAAGGTAATTGAAGCCAGTGTTTGATTTTCCTTTTGAATGGCTACTTTCTCTTTTGCCTCTAATGCTTGGTGTAACCCTTCAGAGTAACGCCTACCATCCATAATCCGGCCAGTAAATTCATCAATAATCATCACCTTGCCATCTTTGACAATGTAATCAACATCTTTACTAAATAGCTTATGTGCGCGTAGCGCCTGATTTACGTGATGCATCACACTCATGTTTTCATAATCGTAAAGGCTCGTTCCACTCGCCACCAACCCACGATTTCTAAGTAACTCTTCAATCTTCTCATGCCCAGCATCAGTAAGGACTGAAGACTTGGATTTCTCATCAACCTCAAAATGCTCTGCGGATAATTCGGGGATTAACTTGTCTACCTTTGCGTAAAGGTCAGTTCGATCATCAGTAGCACCAGATATAATTAGCGGCGTACGCGCTTCATCAATTAAAATGCTATCAACTTCATCCACTATCGCATAGTTGAACTCGCGTTGAACCATTTCTTCTTTTGAATATTTCAGATTATCCCGCAGATAATCGAACCCAAATTCATTGTTGGTTCCATAAGTAATATCCGCGCGGTACGCCTCTTGGCGTGTTGCCTCGTCAATATCGTTAGTAATCGTCCCAATCGTAAGGCCTAAAAATTTATAAATTTGCCCCATCCACTCAGCGTCACGCTTTACGAGGTAATCGTTAACTGTGACTAAGTGCACACCTTTTCCAGTAAGCGCGTTTAGGTAAATTGGCAGAGTGGCAACCAATGTTTTACCCTCACCAGTTTTCATTTCCGAGATCATTCCTTTGTGGAGAATCATCCCACCAATTAACTGCACATCAAAGTGACGAAAACCCAAAGTACGTTTTGAGGCTTCTCTGACCACAGCGAATGCTTCTGGCAATATGGTGTCTAGGGTCACACCGGTGGCAATTTTTTGCTTAAACTCATCAGTTTTGCCCTTGAGCTCTAAATCAGATAACTTTTCAAAGTCAGCCTCTAAGCTATTAATCTGCTTAACAATTGGCGCTAGGCTTTTCACAATTCTATCATTTGAGCTGCCAAACAACCCCGTAACTATCTTTGCTAACATTCTAACCATCGTATGTTTTTAATGAAATTTAACCGTTTTCAGCACTTTAAACAACAGGTAATTTCAATTCCTGCTTCGCCCTCCGAATTACCCTTAGAGCTCTACGCACAGCTATAAACGCCATTGTTATCCCCACTACACGATCCGGCCAGTTCGCATTGAAAAAATATACCGCAGACGCGGCTACTATAACCGCAACATTGCTAATTACATCGTTCTTTGAGCATAACCATGCAGCGAACAAATCCCCATCTCCCTCACGGAATTTATAAAGAATGAATATGGCGCTTAAATTAGCAAATAAAGCCGCAAGCCCAATCACCCCCATAACCTCGTAACTGACAATCTCAGTCTTGCCAATTTCACCAAGCGCCTTGAATAATATATACACTCCGAACATTAGTGCTGCTACCCCTTTAAATAAAGTGGCTTTTGCGCGTACTTTAAGCGGACGATGGATGATAAATAAGGAAATCATATAATTCGCTGAATCCCATAAGAAGTAGGAAGCATCGGCAAATAAAGCCAGCGAATCGGCAACGACCCCAAAAATCGCTACCACAAACAGCATGAGCACGTTAATGCCCAATACCAAGTATAGAGCATATAGATAAACACCTTCTTTCTTGTGCTTTGAGTCCTTGCTAGCTACGTAATCCATATCCAAAAGATAGCCTTAACTTTTTAGGATTGCAAATAGTTCAGGATGCTGTTTAATAAAAGTATAACTTAGAAATAACGATGCTTTATCCAAACATATCTTGGTTATCGCGCTTAGCCACTCTTTTGAGTGGGGCTTTTTCGTCTTGTGCTCTCTTCGTCAAGTATGGTGATGACGTTTATCACTTTAACTCCCAAAACAGCATCGGCAAGGACTGGCTAACTATCTCCGAAGACATCGGAGTCGCAATGTATTATTTTGAGGAAGACGATGAGGGAACAGAGATCTAGAAACTACCGCGAACAGAACTACGAAATTCGCTCACATAACATCCTACCTGCCCCAAGTATATTGGAAAGTTATGAGGAAATCGCCCCTGGCTCGGTCGACAAAATTATGGAGATGGCCAAAGCTGAGCAAGAGCATCGCCACTCATGGGAAAACCGCTACTTAAAATCAATGGCTTATACCACTAGAGTTGGCCAATTACTAGGTTTTGCCCTGGCTATCATTTTGATTTACACGTGCCTAATCATTGCCATGGACGGCAATGAGACCCTGGCCTCGGTAATTGCTTTTTCTGGCTTTGCTTTCCTAATGATTGCAGCGCTGGCATCAGCCAGATCGCGCCGGCACATCGCCCGCCCGCGCCGCCATTTTGATCCTGATCGACAATAACTACGCAGCTTTTTTAAGCCTTTGGCTTTCAGATTTTAATTGCCCACAAGCAGCCAAAATGTCTTGGCCACGCGTTTTACGAATCGGGGACATATACCCCGCATTCTGAATAATTGAGGCAAACTTGCGAATCCGCTCAGGAGACGAACATTCAAAATCCGTACCTGGCCATGGATTAAATGGAATTAGGTTTATCTTAGATGGTATCCCCCTAATCAACTCAATTAGCCCGCGCGCGTCCGCATCGGAATCATTAACATCCTTAAGCATGACGTATTCAAAGGTCACTTTGCGACCGTTGTGATCAAGCCCTGGGTAGTTCCGGCACGCCTCAATCAGCTCTTCTAGTTTGTATTTATTATTAATTGGCATGATTTTCGAACGAATCTCGTTAGTTACCCCATGCAGGGAAATCGCCAAATTCACCCCTAAATCTTGTCCGCACCTTTCAATCAAAGGCACCACGCCCGAGGTAGAAAGGGTAATTTTGCGTTTAGAGAGGGAAAGTCCACCGCCATCCATAATGATGAGCAACGCCTTAGAAACGTTCTCATAGTTAAATAACGGCTCGCCCATACCCATCATCACGATATTGGTCACCCTGCGGTTTAACTTGGTAGCTGGCCAATCGTTGAGCGAATCTTTGGCGATCATAAATTGCGCCACGATTTCGCGCGGCTCCAAGTTACGCACTAGTAACTGCGTACCGGTGTGGCAGAACTTACAAGTAAGCGTGCAGCCCACTTGTGAGGATATACACACCGTACCCCTATCCTCCTCTGGAATGTAGACGGTCTCAACTTCGTTACCATCAGGAAACTTCATCAGCCACTTTCTCGTTTCATCAAAGGAAATGAGTTCTTTGGTTATTTCAGTACGCTCTAGGGTATATAGCTCAGCAAGGCGGGCGCGGAATTCTTTCGATATATTAGTCATTTCATCAAACGACCTCACCCCTTGGTTATAAATCCAGTACCAAAGCTGGGTGGCGCGGTAAGGTTTCTCACCGAGGTCTTTTAAGATTGCTGCGATCTCCTCAAAACTATATCCAATAAGACTTTGTTTCATTAAGCCCCGATCTTTTCAATTCGTAAATTTTCATTGGTATATATGC
>JBIOER010000032.1:0-10688 GCA_044446225.1 Rickettsiales bacterium
GATGTTATCTTGGAAGGTGAATATTTGTTTGTAGTCAGCGCGCTCTAAGAGTTTTACTGACATTTTAGCGTAGTTTAGAACGGCGTGCATTGGTGTTCTAAGTTCATGCGACATGTTAGAAAGGAATTCAGATTTTGCTCGGTTAGCTTGCTCAGCCTTATCTTTAGCTTCTACTAAGTGGATGGTTTGGTCGGCAACCATTTTTTCGAGGTTGTTTTTGTGACTTTCCAAGTCCTGGGCGTTTTTCTTAAAGACAATGAGTGCTTCGAGCATTTCGCCAATCTCGTTCTTGTAAGGGTAATCAGGAAGTCTGGCATTACTATCGCCTTGCGATACTCGATTCATTGCATAAGTAATTTCTTTTATGGGAATCAATATCCTTCTGAGAAGCAATGTAAATAGCGTTAGTAATAACCCAAATAATGCAATGGTAATGAAGATGGTTTTATTAACCTGTATTTGATCGGAGTTTACTTTATATTCCAATGCCTTGTTTAGAGGCATTGAAGCTTGCTGTTCAATGCTTTTAAGGTTGCTGATTACATTTTCTAATTCAGTTTGCAAAGTGGCTTTCATACTTTCAGGATTAGCTGTTGCCATCAGAGTATTGGCATAAATTTGTCGGCGCACATCGTCGAATATATCAAAAGTTTTATTCGAGCCATCAATGGCCTCTTTCAACGAGTGTAATGACGTAACGTCGATACGCAAATCCGTCATGTCTTGTGAGTTCTGCGATAGATCTTGTTCAATTTTATCACTGACTAACTGAAGGATTTTTCTTTGTTCGCTTGCCAGATCGCGGATTTGCACAAGTTGTTGGGAGATACTATCGTTAATGAGATTAGATTTGACTATATCAATAAGGATTAAAGCTTCTTGAAGGGTATAGGATTGGAGTTTTTCTGCAGCATATCTAACTAATAAGTTTTGTTGCATAATGAACTCACCCACCGTATGTGGTTCAACTAACTGCACTCGCATTAATTCAGTTAGCTTCATTAAGTCAAAATAGCAAGCAACAAAGGTTTCTTTTGATAAGTCTTGTTTGTTGATAATTTTAACTCGCCCGTCAGTTAAGTCTTTAAGCTTCTTAGCAAGCTCATCTAGGTTGATGTTTGGCGAGCCTTTTAGATAAGAGACCAGAGTATCGTATGAGTGGTCGGATTCATGTGCGAGCTGGGAAAAAATTTTGCTAGCGTTATCATCGGTATTCTTGTTGTTAATTAATTCCACTCCTTGGAACAACTCTTTGATTAACTTATAATCAAATTCTCTAGATTTTTCTATAACCGTATTACTACTAGCAACTTCATCGGAAATTGTTTTTTGCTTCATGATGGAATAGATATAAGCACTACCAAAAGTTATTAGGAAAAATACCGGCACGACAAAGTTAAGGATAATAAGGAATTTTACACTTAGCTTTCTACTCTTTATCATTTAGAAATTCTGTTTTAAGGTTGCAATATAGGTAGTACCGATTTTGTTAGCACCCATTATTGGGTTGTCTACAAAGCTCAGAAGATCTGGTCGCTCACGATGTTTACCCGTAAGGTTTAACCCATCAAACAGTACCCTGGTGTTTTCAAGGATTTTATAACCCAAGTGCGCGTTGACTATGTAATAGTGCTTGAGCGTAGTTTTTTGATTGGGAACATACATGTTTCCAACTCTAACATTATAGTCTGCCTTGCTCACGTAGTTTAGGCTAACGTTTGCCTCAAAGGGATCTTCGGTATAACCGAAAAGCAGGTTAACTTTATGTTTGGCTTGGGTGCTCTTAAAGTCTACTCGTCTATTGATTAAGCCATTGGGTGTATCTTTAGGAAGGGTTAAAGTATAATTAGCTGCCCAATTGAATTTATTATCATAGAACTTTCCTTTGGCAGATATTTCTGTTCCCCAGGAAGTTGATTTACCAGAGTTAGTGAATAATAGTTCCTCGGGAAAATTTGAAAGGGTACCAGGCGCCAGACCGTAACCTGGATTGCCAGTTATGTACGCATTATATGTTAACGGGCATGTTGCAGGTGCCAGGCAAGTTTCACTAAACATAGCATTTATGCCGGGGTTATAACCATTCCACTGGGTTGGATCAAGCACAGTTTCACCGATCACATCTTTAATAGTTTCGTGGAATAAAGTAACTTCAAGGCTTGAATTTATGGTTGGTACATTTTGCTCAAAACCTAGCTCAAATGTAGTATTGGTTTCGGTTTTTAATTTAGGATTACCATAATTTGGCACTGTAGTTGTCGCGCTAGATGTAACCTTGCTGATAACACTAGTTCGTGCCAATTCAATTAGGCTTGGTACGTGTAAACCGCGTGCAGCGGATAACCTGAGTGTAGTTTCTGGTGCTGGTTTATAGAGTAATGAGCTGTTAAAGCTATATTCCTTTTCATTACGCTTATAGTCATTTTTGTTTAAACGTAAATAGGTAAGTGTAATGTTGGGGTCAATATCACCATTACGATGGGTGCGCCAATTATCAAACCTACCAGAGTTGGTAAAGCTTAGATTATCAAGAATTTTCCAATCCCACATTGCCGAGGTTGAGGCAATATCCATGGTGAAGCTTTTCCTACCAGAAATACCAACATCACTACCATTCATCGAATTATTACGATACTCGCCACTTAACCTGATGTTATGATCCTTGTGAGGAGTGAATAATCCAGAAAGTTGATATACATTAAGCGGGTTTTTGGTGTTACCAGTTACGTAAGGAGCGCCGTATATAGGATTTTCTATACTGGTAAGTAGCATGGACGATTCATTCCTGTAAAGTTGGGCAGTCCACAGGCCAAATTGGCTTGCATCATAGGTATATTCAGCCTTATAGCTCCGTACATGAGTATTAACATTGAAGCCAAAATAGAATGGAACTAGTGAATCTGCCTTATCATCATTAAGTCCGAACTCTAAGCGTAAGCTTGATTTATTACTGATTTTATAAAGGCCATCTGCATTAAATGACTCTGAAAGTACAGCTTTCTTGCTATGCGAATAATCTATTTGCTTTTTACGCGAGAAATCATCCCATCTTTTTTGCCCACCAGATATACGCACCCCGACGTTGTCACTAGCTTTTAAAGTGACAGCTCCACCACCTTCATATTGATTGTTACTACCAGCTCTTCCTTCGGCGTAGGTAACTTTGTCATAAAGGGGGTTGTAGGTTACAATGTTAATCACCCCAGATACTGCGTTAAAACCAAATAACGAGGAGTTTGGCCCTCTAACAACTTCAATCTGCTTGATTTCTGATAGTTGGATTGGTAATCCGTTCCACATGGTCATACCATATAGATCGATATAAATCTGGCGGTTGTTAACCAAAACTAATAAACGGTTTGATAAAGGTTGGTTGTAACCGCGAATATTGATATCAGCGTGGCTTTTAAAGTTTCTTGATACATCCATACCAGCATAGCCGCGAAGAATTTCCGGAATGTCTAATGCACCACTTTTTCTTATTTCATCGGCAGTGATAATTTCCATGGATACTGGCGTATCTGAAGCACGCTGAGGTTTGCCTGTTGCACTCATTGTTACTGGCTCACCAAAAACTTTTTCTAAACCTGTGTAATCAACATCCGCTGCGTTCACAAGATTTGGAATTAACAATAAAAATGTTAATAAATATTTATTCATAGTTACACTCTTTTAACCATTAATTTAAATGCTGCGTCGACGTTAAGACCGAATGCAGCAAGGTTTTTTTCATTGAGGTAGATATTTATTGATGGGCCATTTTCAATCGCTATAACGCAGCAATCTGTCATGGCACAGGCCATATCTAGGCTCAAGGTTAGAACTTTATTGGATTTGGCAAATTCATAAATTGTGTTTTGGTGTTCTTTAAGGCCATTTGCAATATAGGCACTATTGAACTCACTTTTTCCTTCTAATTCATTTATTGGAACAAGCGATGCTTCAATTCTTGTTTTTTTAGCATCTGATGAGGCCATTATGTCCTTGAGAAAGCTTTCTGCCTCTGTTTTTGAGTCTGCTGAATCAGGGTTAAACAACACCGCCATTTTATGAGGGGGGCGATTTTCACCGTGGGTATACTTGAGAAGATTGCTTATTATTGAGGCATCTTCTAATTCAGTATCAACCGCATTAGCAGAAAGTGAGAAGCTCAATAACGGCGCGATAACTAATAAAAATCTAAAAAAAAATTCTATTTTCATGTTATACCTTTTTAACCATAAATTTAAAGGTAGCGTCCACATCTAAGCCATATGTCGCCATAGTTTTCTCATTTAAATAAATATCAATACTCGGGCCATTCTGTATGGAGATTACGCAGCAATCATTGGTTGCGCATGCCATATCTGTACTCAACGTTAGTATTTTATGTTCTTGCGCGAATGCGTGGATAGCTTGAGTGTGAGAAGATAATCCGGTTGAGATGTAGGCGATGTTAAATCCAGATTTACCAGCTAGCTCATTTATAGGAATGAGCGAGGTTTCAATTGCGGCTGCTTTTGCGTCTGCTGACTGCTCAACTTTGCTGGCGAAATCATGCGCTTCTTTTTGTGATTGTTCAGAAGCGGGATCGTAGAGCACTGCAATTTTATGCGAAGAGCTATTAAGTCCATGGGCATATTTGAGAAGATTGCTGATGATCTCAACATCTTTACTGGTAACCTCGTTCGCATAGCACTGTGGTGAATACCACAAAAGAGCGATTAAGATTATTTTACGAATTCTTTTCATCAATCCTCCTTGAGATACATTCTCAAAAATACTCTGTTATCTTAACGATAGAGTTTATTATTTATATTTGGCAAGCGGTTTTTAAATTTAATCATTTGATATATATATTAAAAGTTTTGTTTTAGCGTCGCAATATAAGTCGTCCCGATTGAATTAGCTCCAAGCACTGGGTTGCGAATAAAAGAAGCGAAATCCGGACGTTCATGGTGGTGGCCAGTTAGGTTGAGGCCGTCAAACATTATTCTGGTGTTCTCCATAAATTTATATCCGAGGTGAGCATTCAAGATGTAATAGGGCTTAACGGGTACGTGTTGATTTGGTTTTTGTAAGTTACCAATCCGCACGTTGTAGTCGGCCTTGCCTACGTAATTCATGCTGATGTTTATTTCATAAGGGTCGTCAGTGAAGCCTAAGAGTAAATTAACTTTATGGCGAGGTTGGGTGGTTTTGAAATCCACACGGCGATTAATTTGGCCGTTAGGGGTATCTTTAGGCATGGTTAACGTATAGTTGGCCATCCAATTAAATTTGTTGTCGTAGAATTTTCCTCTGAGGGTCACTTCGGTACCCCAGGTAGAAGATTTACCAGTATTAGTAAAGGTTGCTTCTTCTGGATAGTTGGTAATAGTTCCTGGGGTTAGCCCCGCTTGTGGGTTGCCAGTTACGACTGCATTGTAGTATGCGTCAGCGATAGCTCCATCCGCATAAACTGTTGCGCAAGCACCGTCGCCTGAACAAGGAGTTAAATAATCATCATAAAGGTTAGTATAAATCTCTTGATAGACGGGGCTTGTGGTGTCTATCCCAGTTCCATTCCACTGCGTCCCATCAAAGAATGTAAAACCAATAACGTTTTGCAAGTGTTCGTGGAATACATTCACCCCTAAGGTTGTATTATACTCAAGGAACTTTTGTTCAAAGCCAGCTTCTATTGTAGTGTTGATCTCAGTCTTGAGGTGGGGGTTACCATAATTTGGTACGCTATTACCATCAATTGGATCAACTATTAAATTAGCCCAGGATAATTCAGTAAGGCTGGGGATGTGTAGTCCGCGTGCAGCAGATAAGCGCAAGCTAGTTTCGGGAGTCACCTTATAGAGTAAGGCGCTGTTAAAACTATATTCATTCTCGTTACGCTTATAATCTTTGGCAGTAAGTTTTAGATAAGAATTAGTCATATACGAAGCTACGTCGCCATCCCTCTTCGTGCGCCAGTTATCAAAACGCACTGAGTTTGTGAACGATAGGTTATCCAGTATCTTCCAATCCCACATTGCTGAAACTGAAGCGATATTCATCGTGAATTGTTTCTTGCCATTAATTCCAACATCATCTCCTTGCAGAGGGTTGTTTCGGTATTCTCCGCCCAAGCGCAGTGTGTGATCAGGATGTGGCGAGAATAATCCAGAAAGTTGGAATACATCAAGTGGATTTCTCACTGGGTCACCATTATAAGTTATGCCATCTGAAGGAGGTAATAGTGCGTCAAGAATCATTGATGATTCATTGCGGTATGCTTGCGCAGTCCACAGCCCTAATTGCTCTGCGTCATAAGTAAACTCCGCTTTATAGCTGCGGACGGTAGTTATATATTTGAACGCATAATAGAATGGAAGCGCTGAATCTGTTTTATTATCGTTAAAACCAAATTCTAATTTTAGCGTGGCTTTGTCATTTATCTTATAGATACTATCAGCATTAAAGGAATCGCTAATAAGTGCATTCTTGCTGGAGACGGGTTTACTCATTTTTTTTCTGGAATAATCGTCAGTAGTTCTATGGCCGCCTGATACTCTAATGGCAATGTTGTCCGCTGCTTTTAAAGTAACCGCAGTACCTGCATCTCCTTGGCGATCGGTACCCACTCTTCCTTGAGCGAATGTTTCAGAGTCGTAGAGTGGATTATAAGTTACGATATTAATCACACCTGAAGCAGCGTTAAAGCCAAATAAAGAAGTATTAGGCCCTCTAATCACTTCTATTTGTTTTATTTCTGCGAGCTGGATGGGTAGACCATTCCACATAACGTTGCCATAGATGTCTTGATACACCTGGCGGTTGTTAATGAGCACGAGTAGACGATTTGACAGTGGTTGGTTGTAACCACGTATGTTCATATCCGCCTGGCTTTTAAAGTTTCTTGAAACATCAATACCCGCGTAATTCCTGAGAATTTCCGGAATATCTAGGGCGCCACTTTGTCTAATTTGGTCGGCGGTGACAATTTCCATCGAAACAGGGGATTCAGAAGCTCTTTGAGGTTTACCAGTCGCGCTGGTGGTTACTGGCTCACCAAAGACCTTTTCTAAACCTGAGTAATCAATATCTGCTGCATTTGCCGTGTTGGCCAGTAGCAAAGATAAAATGGTAACTTTAAATCCAGACTTCATTATTGATTACCTATCAATTTCAACGTTTATTTTCACCGAGATACATTCCCGGGAAAACTATTCAACTTAAACGATAGAATGTAATATTTATATCAGGCAAGCATTTTTTTAAGCTGCCATTTCCTCTTCTTCTACTTCCAATTTGAAAGTGCAGATAACGTCGTTGCCATTCCCACGGTATTCCATGGTGTGGAACGAGAATTGTTTAGCTAGTGCAATACCCCTGCCGTGAGGATCGGTTGCTCGCTCGGTAGAAATTGTTTCATACTTTTGCCATTCAAAGCCATTGCCCTGATCTTGGATTTGAACAGTGGCGAATTCACCTTTGGAATCAAAGCTTAAGAAGGCCAATTTATCTTTGTATTCGGGGAGTTGCAATCTTCTGTCGATTTCTTTATGCCAACCACCTTCTTTAACCAATTTGGTTTTTTCATTATAAGTAATTCCCAAATTACCATGCTCAACAGCATTAATTAATAACTCAGAAAGTCCATAAACGGCTGCCTCGGGGTCGGGCAAGCAGTTTGCAATAAAGTAAGCTAAATTTCTTGCATCTTCCAAGGTTTGGAAGTGGAAACGAGAAGTTTCCATAAGTCCCAACACCCGTTTTTGTTTGCGAACTTCTTCAAGGAGAGTTCTTTTGTTTTTAGCATCATCATAGGCATTACGAATAATTCCGAGTAACATAGTATCTTCATAAGGTTTAGTAAGATAATAATATACCCCAGATTTAATTCCTTCTAATACCTGCTCGCTGGATGCAGCGGCAGTTTGCATGATGATTGGTTTATCTCTAAAACGTTTATCGAGTTTAATTTTTTTAGTGAGGTCGATGCCGTTCATCCGGGGCATCATGCGGTCAAGGACAATAATTTCAACATCTGTGTGTTGTTCGAGCGCTTCAAAGCCTACGTCACCGTCATTAGCAGTGATTACTTCATAGCCTGCCTCGGTTAAGTAAAAGGTGAGAATATCAAGATTCGCTGGTTCGTCATCTACGCATAGTACTTTAATTTTAGCATCCATAGTTAATACCTAGTTATACTTAAAGTCTGCAAAGTTTGTGCTTCGCTGTCAAGGGTTTCAGTTAAGCGGTCTTATTTAAAATAGGACTGGATTTATATGAATAAATGTAGTATAAAGCACTCAAATTAATTGTGTGAATATAGTTATGGCAGTACCTAAGCGGAAGACCTCCCCATCAAAAAGAGGAATGAGAAGATCTCACGATGCTCTTAAAAGAATTAATGTTTCTTTTGATAAAGAAACAGGCGAGCCTAAATTAGGCCACCACATCTCATTAAAAGATGGAATGTATAACGGGATGCAGGTTTATAAACCTAAAAGTAGGCTTAAGCTAGCTTCAGATGAAGCGGGCGAAGAGTCCACTTCTCCAGCAGCTCAATAATTTTAAATGGGCAAGCTGACCATCAGCATTGATGTAATGGGGGGTGCTAACGCACCCCACTGTGTTTTAGAGGCGGTTAACAACTATCTAGCTAAAAATAAAAATGTGTTTTTTAGGCTGTATGGTGATAGTAAACGTCTGGAATCACAGCTTACGCATTATGCAAATATAAACTCGCAAAATGCCCAGATCCATCACTGTACGCAAATTGTACCCGATAGTGAAAAACCAAAGGACGCATTTAAAAATTTTAAAGATTCTAGTATGTATAAGGCTGTCGAGGCTGTTAAAACTGGCGCGGCGGATGCTTGTATCTCTGGTGGTAATACCGGTGCCTTGTTGTTTACCTCGCACATGATTTTACGTACGCTTGAAAATGTTAAGCGTCCAGCTTTAGTGGGTATTTACCCTAACCTTAAAGGGGGCACGGTCTTTTTGGATGTAGGAGCTAATGCTGAGTGTGACGCGATTAACTATTTCCAATTTGCCCTTATGGGGCACTGTTTGGCGCAAGTTTGGCTAAATAAAAAGACTCCTTCAATTGCAATTTTAAACGTTGGTAGCGAAGAAACCAAGGGTAGGGATGTTGAGCGGATTGCGTTCCAGATGCTTAAAAACACCGGCCTAAATTTCTTTGGTTTCGTTGAAGGGTACGATCTTGCGGATGGCGTGGTTGACGTGGTGGTAACCGATGGTTTCTCGGGGAACCTGGTGGTTAAAACTACCGAAGGAAGTGTGAGTATGGTCAGAAGTATTATTAAAGGTGCGTTTAAAGGAAATTACTTAAGCATGCTCGGTGGTGCTCTTGCTAAAGGTGGCTTTGATAAGGCATTTAAAGTTATTGATCCTAGGAATTATAACGGGGCGATGTTCGCTGGTTTAAATGGTATAGTGGTTAAAAGTCACGGTTCATCAGATGCGCAAGCATTTTTTGGGGCGATCACCAAGACGGTTGGACTTACCCAGAGCAAGATTAATACAAAAGTTGCGCAGCTCTTAGGTGAGTTGCATGATATTGAAGCTACTGCTAAAGTAAGCCTAATGACTAAGATTAAGCAAAAATTGCATATTGGCGAATGATGTTCTCAAAAATTATATCTGTTGGTTCATTCCTGCCCAAGCGTGAACTCCTGAACAAGGATTTACCAGCTGAACTTGAAACAAGTGATGAGTGGATTTCAACCCGCACCGGGATTAAAAAAAGATATGTGGTAGATGGCCATCAACAAACGTCTGACCTTGCTCTGCAAGCTCTGGTTAATAGTGGTTTTGATTTGGCGCAATTAGAGGGCTTAATTATTGCTACCAGTACGCCTGATCAAGCGATGCCTTCAACGGCGTCGATTGTGCAGGGTAAACTTGCATTAAAACTTCAAGTTGCATTTGATATCAATGTTGCTTGTGCAGGTTTTGTTAATGCGCTGGCGGTGGCCGATGGGTTGATTAAAAGCAAGACGGTAAAAAATATTGCGGTAGTAGGGGCGGAAACAATGACGCGTACCGTTGATTGGTCTGACCGTTCTACCTGCGTTTTATTTGGTGATGGGGCAGGGTGTGTGATTCTGTCGCAAGCGGATACACCTGGTGTTGTTGCAAGCCTTATGGGTTCGGATAATAAGAGCGTTGAGATTTTAGGTATTAAGCCAAATTTAAAGCTCCACATGAATGGTAAAGAAGTATTTAAAATGGCGGTTGAGCAGTTATCTGCTAACGCGCTGGCAATTCTTTCGCAGAACTCATTGACGATTGATCAGGTGGATTGGATTGTTCCGCATCAAGCAAATATTAGAATTATTTCTGCGGTCGCTGAGCGTATAAATTGCCCGATGGAAAAATTTGCAGTTACTGCGGATATTCATGCTAATACCTCTGCAGCCTCTATCCCGCTCGCTTTTGATCGGTACCTCAAGGAAGGGAAAATCAAAAAAGGGCAAACCATTTTATTTACTGCAATTGGCGCGGGAATGACCTGGGGCTCGGTGCTAGTTAAGTATTGATTCAATACAAAGGTCTGGATACCTGCTTCTGTACACTAGCGTCTGGAATAAATTTTTGATAGCCGCCTGAATAGAATCAAATACTATTATTTTGCTTTATGGTTATGAAATAAGTTGTTTGCTGCGCAAACTATATAAGACAAAAAATGGCCTGCAATTCCC
>JBIOER010000033.1:0-10129 GCA_044446225.1 Rickettsiales bacterium
ATCAAGATATATAGAAATAGTATATACACGAGGTAAATGGCCTATTATAAGCATAATATATAATATAAAGTGCTTGACTGATAATAACCATGTATCAACCGCTATATTACTTGGTTTTCACCAAGTTTAATTCAGCTAGCAGCACTTCCAACAATTTGTAGAACATATGTAGAACACAACCATTTTACCAAATTCCCGAAACCCCGGTAAAATATGGTGGGACTGAGTAGATTCGAACTACCGACCTAGTGATTAGGAATCACTCGCTCTATCCAACTGAGCTACAGCCCCGCATTTTTAAACTACTGCTGCTTAGGAGAAACTAACATGAAAATTTGCTTACCTTCTTGCTTCGGCTCGACTTCCACCTTGATGGTATCACCTAAGTCTTCCTTAAAACGCTTAATCACCGCGAAACCAATTTCGTTATGCGTAACCTCACGCCCCTTAAAGGCAAGAATGAATTTAATCTTATTGCCCTCTTCAATAAAGCGCTTAGCGTTACGAAGCTTAACGTTGTAATCCCCGGTGGCAATCGTTGGCCTTACTTTAATTTCCTTGATCTCAATCACTTTTTGCTTCTTCTTCGCTGCATGCGCCTTCTTCTGCATCTCGTATTTGAATTTTCCATAGTCCATGATTTTACAAACAGGCGGACTCGCATTGGGCGATATCTCCACCAAATCTAAACCTTTATCCATTGCCATTCTGAGAGCTTGTGCTGGTGACTCAAGACCCAACATCTCACCGTTTTCGTCAATCAACCTTATCTGCGGGGAGTTAATGTCCCGATTGATCCTAGTTCTATCTTTAGATATAAAAACACTCCTAATTAATTATTTTGGAGGCAGAGCCTCTACCTTTAATTTATGCAAAAATTCGTTAATATCAAGTATTTCTTGCTGTTCAGAGCCTAACCGACGAATCGACACCTCTCTTTTAGCAGCTTCGCTTTTCCCAACAGTAACGATTATTGGCGTCTTGGCTAACGAGTGTTTGCGCACCTTATAGCCAATTTTCTCGTTCTCAAGATCAACTTCAGAACGGATTCCATTTGCCTTAAGCAATTCATTTACTTCTACCGCGTAATTATCGATATCAGATGTAATAGTAGTTATCATCACTTGCGTTGGCGCCAGCCAAAGTGGAAAATGCCCGGCGTGCTGCTCAATTAAGATGCCAATAAATCTTTCTAAAGTTCCTAAGATAGCGCGGTGAATCATTACCGGATGGTGTTTAGCGCCATCTTCGCCAATATAATAAGCTTGCAGCCTTTCTGGTAGGATAAAGTCAACCTGCAGGGTACCGCACTGCCAATCTCTGCCAATAGAGTCGCGCAACACAAATTCTAATTTAGGTCCATAAAAGGCTCCTTCCCCCAGATTATCTGTATACTCAATGCCTGTAGCGGTGATGGCTTCTTTAAGCAGGGCTTCTGCCTTGTCCCAGGCAGCATCAGTCCCAGCTCTTACTGCTGGTCGGTCAGAGAATTTTACTCTAAATTCATTGAAGCCAAAGTCCTTGTAAACATCTCTTAGCAACTCGCAAAAGGCCACTGTTTCCGAATTGATCATATCTTCGGTACAGAAAATATGTGCATCGTCCTGAGTAAAGCTGCGTACTCGCATAATACCATGCAGAGAGCCAGAGCTTTCATTGCGATGGCAAGTACCAAATTCCGCCATTCGCAACGGCAGGTCGCGATAACTTTTTATTCCTTGGTTATAGATTTGAATATGGCACGGGCAGTTCATTGGTTTAAGTGCCATAACCTTTTCATCTGCTTCGGAGGTAAACATGTTTTCTCGGAACTTTTCCCAGTGACCGGATGCTTCCCACAAGCTGCGATCGACCAGCAAAGGAGTCTTTACCTCGAAGTAGCCAGACTTTGAAAGTCTGCGCCTAATGTAGTCTTCCACCACACGGTAGATTCTCCAGCCTTTATCATGCCAAAATACCGACCCGACTGCCTCTTCCTGCAAGTGGAACAAATCCATTTCCTTGCCGATTTTGCGGTGGTCGCGGCGTTCTGCCTCTTCCAGTTGGGTTAGATAGGCATCTAACTGCTCTTGCGTTGCCCACGCAGTACCGTAAATACGTTGCAACATTTCATTTTTACTATCGCCGCGCCAATAAGCGCCAGCGATTTTCATTAATTTAAACGCCTTAACATGGCTAGTTACTGGTGAATGCGGGCCCCGGCAAAGATCGGCAAATTCACCCTGCCCGTACAAACTTATCTCACCGTTTTCCGGCAAGTCCCTAATGATTTCAACTTTATAATGCTCACCAAGTTTTTCAAAATGCTGAATTGCCTCCGCTCGAGTTACCACTTTTCTGTGGATTTTCTCCGCCCGCGCAACAATCCGCTTCATCTCCTCTTCAATTTTGGGAAAATCCTCAGGCGAGAATGCTTCCTTGCGCGCAAAGTCATAATAAAAACCATTCTCAATTGATGGCCCGATTGTTACTTGCGTTTCTGGGAACAAATTTTTAACCGCTTCCGCTAGAATATGCGCAGCATCGTGGCGGATAACTTCCAGGCCTTCTGGCGAATCGGCGGTAATAATTTTAACAGCGCAGTCCTTATGAATTGGGATATACAAGTCAATTTGCTCACCATCTACTTCAATCACCAACGCTTTTTTTTCAAGGCTTTTACTTATTCCCGCTGCAATCTCCGCACCCGTGATTCCCGCTGCATAATTTCTTACGTTACCATCAGGGAAAGTGATTTTAATTTGCGATACAGTGGACATATTAAGCATTGTTACCAAGTTTTTGGAAAAGATAATACATCCATTTATAGCAATTTGGTAGCATTATCTATTTTGGTTTTTAATTCAGCAAGCAGCGCCTTCTTATCGCCGATTGGATTAATTGGCGGGAGAATTTTGATCGTAGCTACACCCGGCTTAATCAAAAACGTTTTTCGTTCCCAGAAAAGCCCGGTGTTTAAGGCAACTGGTACGATTTTAACATCAGTTAAGTCAGCGCTAAGTACCGTAGATAACCCACCAGACTTATAGGGGACGAATTCATCGTGCTTAAGCCGAGTCCCCTCAGGGAAAATTAGCAAATGGCGGCGCTCCTTTATTACGCGCGCTACTTCCTTGCGGATCTTCTTGACCGACTCTAAGGGCTTGCTACGGTCGATGCTAATCATTCCAAAGCGCGCCAAACCCCAGCCGAAGAAAGGCAGCCTAAGCACCTCCTGCTTTAAGATAACCGCAGGAACTTTGAAATACGCATACAAGAACACCGTTTCCAAAGCAGACTCATGGCGAGAGCAGATAATAGAGGGTTGAGCAGGAATATTTTCAATACCCTCAACTTTTACCTTGAGCCCACAAAAAACATAAAGTAACTTAGTAAAGACATGCGCCCAAAATATCGTAGCATTAAGAAATGTGTTGTGTTTTAGGAACAAACTGCTGAGCATAACTAGTGCGTAGCAAGGGATTGAAAGTATTGCTAGGGTAATTACAAAAAAGTAAGATTTAATCTGCTGCATAAACTCTTTGACGGATTTCCAAAATCGAAGTATAACTTAAGTTATAATGATTACCACATTTTTGGAGGCACTGATGTCTATTTTTAGAACCATTCTTATTACAGCAGCAATTTCGCTACTAGCAGCTTGTTCAACAACTGTTACTGATGAAAACGGCGAAAACCAACTTTCTAGCGCTTCGCGCGGGCAAATGGAAGAATTGGAAAAACGCGTTGGTGACCGTGTATTCTTTGAATTTGACAGCTCGACAATTTCTGCGGAAGCTCAAGAAATTCTTAAAAAGCAGGCAGTATTCATGTCACAAAATCCTGATTTGAAATTTGCAATCGAAGGCCATTGCGACGAACGTGGTACCAGAGAATATAACATGGCTCTTGGTGAAAGAAGGGCTAATGCAGCGAAACAATTTTTAATCAGCTTAGGTATTGAAGCTAGCCGACTACAAACAGTAAGTTATGGCAAAGAAAGACCAGCTGTTTTAGGTTCAAATGAATGGGCTTGGAGCCAGAACCGTAGAGCGGTTGCTGTTCCTAAATAATAACGCTATCTAAATATTTAGTTGAAAAGGCCGTATTTTACGGCCTTTTTTATTACATTGTTAGGTTGAAAAATAGCTACAAAAGGATTATTCTGGCATGCAATTATATGGGAACAACATGTCTGAACTAATACATTTAACTTTTTCTGAAGCCAAAAAAAAACTAATTAATAAAGAAATCTCGGTTAAGGAATTAACTGCCGCGCACCTAAGTCGCGCCGAAGCTACTAAAAACCTCAATGCCTATACAGAGCTAACCGCAGAATTTGCTCTGGAGAAGGCCGCTCAATCACAAAAGAAATATGATAGTGGCACCCCTGGCATCATCGAAGGCATGCCCATTGGTGTGAAGGATCTTTATTGCACCAAAGGTTTCAAGTCCACTGCCTGCTCGAAAATTTTAAAAGATTTTACCCCAACGTACGAATCAACAGTTAGCCAAAACATGTTTAATAACGGCGGCATCATGGTCGGTAAAACTGGGATGGATGAATTCGCGATGGGCTCCGCCAACATTCATAGCTGTCAGGGTAATGTTATTAACCCGTGGAAAAGCTTTAGCCATAACAAAGACCTTGTCCCCGGGGGTTCGTCCGGAGGCTCTGCAGCAGCGGTAGCTGCTAAAAGCTGTATGGCGTCACTTGGGAGTGATACCGGCGGCTCTGTAAGGCAACCAGCATCGTTTACCGGAATTGTTGGGATGAAACCCACCTATGGTCGGTGTTCGCGCTACGGGATGATTGCGTTTTCTAGTTCACTCGACCAAGCTGGTGTTTTTGCCCGTTCAGTGGAAGATAGTGCGCTACTTATCGAAGCAATCGCCGGCTTTGATCCCAAAGATTCCACCTCAAGCAACATCACAGTTCCTAATTTCATCGCTAGCATTAACAACTCAGTTAAAGGCAAGAAAGTTGGCATTCCTAAGGAATACATGGTTGATGGAATGCCCAAAGAAATTTCCGACCTGTGGACAAAAGGTGCTGAAATGCTCAAAGCTGCTGGCGCAGAAATCGTTGAAGTTAGCCTGCCCCACACAAAATACGCTCTTCCTACTTATTATATCATTGCCCCAGCAGAGGCTTCTTCTAACCTGGCGCGCTATGATGGTGTGCGTTATGGTTTGCGGAGCATGCCGGATAAGGGCGGAATTAACGACCTTTATGAGCAAACTCGTTGCGAAGGTTTTGGCGACGAAGTTAAGCGCCGCTTGATGATTGGCACTTATGTACTCTCGGCTGGTTACTACGATGCTTATTATACCAAAGCGCAAAAAGTCCGCCAAAAAATCGCTAATGATTTCAAAGAGGCATATAAGCAAGTTGATGTTATCCTCACCCCAACCACACCATCAGCTGCCTTTGCCATCGGCGAGAACACTGATGATCCTGTAAAAATGTACCTCAATGACGTACTAACCGTCCCGGCAAGCCTTGCTGGGCTTCCTTGTATATCGGTTCCTGCTGGACTAACTGCCGACGGATTGCCCTTGGGTTTACAAATCATTGGAAACCTTTATGATGAAAGTAGTGTACTGAACTTCGCTAAGATTATTGAGGACGCGGCGAAATTCAAGTGCTTATAATATCATGGCAATTTCAGGTAGAGGATGGCTTTGGAAAAAACGGTGGCAAATCAAAGTAAAAGCTTTCGCATTGAGAGCGACACTTTCGGAGAAATAAAAGTTCAAATCAACAAGTATTGGGGTGCGCAAACGCAACGCTCCTTGCAGAACTTTAAAATTGGGACAGAAACCATGCCCACTCCACTTATTAAAGCACTAGCCACCATTAAAAAATGCGCCGCAATTGTTAACAAAAAAAATAAAAAGCTCGATGCCAAAATTGCTGATAGCATTTGCAAGGCTGCCGATGAAATCATAAAAGGTAAGCTCGAAGGTAATTTCCCTCTGGTTGTTTGGCAAACCGGCTCGGGCACACAAACTAATATGAATATAAATGAGGTAATTTCTAACCGGGCGATTGAAATTCTGGGCGGAAAAATCGGTTCGAAAAAACCCGTTCACCCCAATGATCATTGCAATATGGGGCAATCATCTAATGACACGTACCCAACCGCTATGCATATTGCAGCGGTTTCTGAGATTAACCAACTCTTAATCCCAGCACTGAAAAAACTCCTCGCCGCATTAAAAGCCAAACAAAAAGATTTCGCCAAAATCATTAAAATCGGCAGAACGCATTTGCAAGATGCTACGCCAATTACTTTGGGGCAGGAATTCTCTGGGTACGCCACCCAAATCGAATACGGTATTGAGCGCGTTAAAGCGACGATTAAACGTCTTTCTTTCTTAGCTCAAGGTGGAACAGCGGTGGGTACTGGACTAAATGCACCGAAGAACTTTGCCAAGGAAATTGCTACGGCAATCTCCAAAGAGACTGGTTATAAGTTCCTAACCGCACCCAATAAATTTGAAGCACTCGCTACCAATGATGCAATCGTTGAAGCAAGTGGCGCGCTAAATGTTTTAGCGGTGAGTCTAATGAAAATCGCTAATGACATTCGTTTGCTCGGTTCTGGACCACGCAGTGGGCTAGGGGAGCTATTACTTCCCGAGAATGAGCCAGGGTCTTCCATCATGCCCGGCAAAGTGAATCCTACTCAATGCGAAGCACTGACGATGGTTTGCGCGCAGGTTATGGGCAACCACACCACCATCTCCATTGCCGGTGCAAGTGGCAACTTTGAGCTTAACGTATTTAAGCCGGTACTGATCTTTAATTTACTCCAATCAATTAGGTTAATTGGTGACGTCTGCAACAGCTTTGTTGATAACTGTGTTAAGGGGATCAAGCCGAATAAGGAACGCATTAATAAATTAATGCATGACTCCCTCATGTTAGTAACCGCGCTAAACCCGCATATCGGTTATGATAACGCGGCTAAAATCGCCAAAAACGCTCATAAAAAAGGTATAACTCTTAAGGCATCTGCGCTAGAATTGAAACTGCTAACCGAAAAACAATTCGATGCTTGGGTAAGGCCTGAGCAGATGGTATAAAAAATTATTATGAAAGCCTTCTTTTTTCTCATACCGGTGACGTTGATTCTGGTAATAGTAATGTTACTCGTCCTCTTTTGGACTTTGCGTAACCGCCAATACGACGACCTCAAAGGCGCCTCCGAACGAATTTTGTTTGATGGGGAGAAAAGTAAGAAGTCATAAAATTTCTATGTACTATCTGCAAATCTCCATTATCTTGAACAACCATGATATTATATCTCATTGACGGTTATGGATTTGTGTTTCGGGCGTACCATTCGCTCCCCCCATTAACACGCGCAGATGGCACGCCAATTGGCGCCGTACTTGGCTTTACCAATATGTTACTTAAGTTTCTCGCCGCTCATGAGGCGGACTATATGGCAGTGGCGCTTGATGCAGGCAGGAAAACTTTCCGCCATGACATCTACCCCGAGTATAAAGCTAATCGCGACGCCCCTCCTGAAGATTTAGTCGCTCAGTTTCCCGTGATTAGAGAAGTTGTTGAAGCCTTCAACATCCCTATTCTGGAAAAAGAAGGGTATGAGGCTGATGACTTAATCGCCACACTAGCTAAAAAGGCAGCCGATAGTGGAATGGAGGTGCGCATCATTTCTTCGGATAAAGATTTAATGCAGTTAATTAGCGATAAAATCAGCATGTACGACGCCATGCGTGACCGCACGATTGAAGCTCCGCAAGTGTTTGACAAATTCGGCGTGCAGCCCAACCAAGTACTCGATGTTCTCTCGCTAATTGGTGATAGCTCCGATAACATCCCAGGTGTTAAGGGCATCGGGCAAAAGACCGCTGCGGAATTAATCAACCAATTTGGTAGCTTAGACAACGTCTATGCTAACTTGGATAAAATCGCGCAGAAGCGCCGCAAAGAACTGCTTGAGCAAGACAAAGAGAACGCCTACTTGTCAAAAAAATTGGTGAGCTTAGATTATGATGTGCCGATTGACTCATCTTTAGATTTACTGAAAGTACGCGAACCGGAACCTGAAAAACTGCTTAAGTTTTTGCAAGAACAAGGGTTTCACTCCCTCCTTAAAAAACTAGCTTTAAAACCACAAGCAGTGGTGCATAAAACCCAAATTAATGCAGTCAAAATTGACAACCTCACTGAGTTTAAAAAACATTTCGCCGCAATAATTGAATCGGGTATGGTTGGCTTGTTGTTTACTGAGAAAACTATTGAAATCGCTTATGAAAACACCCTGCTTGAGCTGGAGCTCAAGCAGCAAGTTCAAGGTGGTTTGTTTGATGAACCCATTGGAATGCTGCGTAGCGATTTCTTTAGAGCCTTTAAAGAAATTTTAGAGGCCGATTACGTTAAGAAAGTCGTTATCGATGCCAAGAACATTCTTAAGGACTATGATATGGCTGCGTACGACGATGTTGCCTTGATGTCATACTCAACCGATACTGGCCGCCATAATTATGATATCAAAACTCTAGTAAAAGTTTATTTGGATGACGAAGAAATCAACGCCACCCAACTGCTAAAATTGCACGCCCACCTAAGCGCCACGTTATTTACTAACAAGCAAGTAACGTTATACGAAACCATTGACAAGCCCATGGCAAAAGTTCTAGCGGACATTGAAAAAAGAGGGGTGAAAATTGATGCCCCGTTGCTTAAAAGCCTTTCCGATGAATATAAAGCTTATGTGAAAAACCTACAGGAGCAAATATTTTTGCTCGCCGGAAAAGAGTTTAATATTGGCTCGCCAAAGCAATTAGGGCAGGTATTATTCGAAGACCTTAAGATCCCTACTGGAAAAAAATCTAAATTGGGCGCTTATCCAACTGGGGCGGAAGTACTTGAGCAACTTAAAGATCAAGGTTATCCCATCGCAGCGCCATTACTAGAATGGCGGCAGTTTTCAAAATTAATTTCGACATATTTGGATGCGCTACCTAAATCAATCAACCCTAAGACCGGCAGGGTACATACTACGTTTATGATGACCGGTACGTTGACCGGCAGGTTATCCTCCACCGACCCCAATTTGCAAAATATTCCCATTCGCACTGACTATGGGCATAAAATCCGCGAGGCATTTATTGCCGAGAGTGGCAACGTGATTATCTCCGCCGATTACTCGCAAATCGAACTGCGATTGCTTGCTGACTTGGCCAATATCGAAACGCTTAAAACAGCGTTCCGTAACAAACAAGATATCCACGCCATTACTGCCAGCCAAATGTTTGGCATGCCAGTTGACCAAGTAGATACCAACACCAGGCGCAAAGCCAAAACGATAAACTTTGGGATTATCTATGGTATCAGCGCTTTTGGACTAGCCAGCCGCTTAGATATCCCCCGTAATCAGGCCAAGGATTATATCGAAAAATATTTCGCTCAGTACCCGGGGATTAAAGAGTATATGAGCAACTCCATCGCTTTTGCCAAAGAACATGGCTACGTTAAAACATTGCTTGGACGCAAGTGCTACATCAACCAAATTCACGATAAGAATTTTGCTGTCCGCGGTGTGGGTGAGCGCGCAGCAATCAACGCCCCCCTACAAGGGACAGCGGCAGATATCATTAAAAAGGCAATGGTGAGTTTGCCAGATGCGATCAAGCGCTATATGGTGCTACAAATTCATGATGAGTTGTTATTTGAACTACCGGAGACTGAGGTAGATAGCGCTATAAAAATCATAAAAAAAACCATGGAAAACGCCGCCCACCTTTCCGTCCCGCTGCCAGTTGATATAAAAGTTGGGAAAAATTGGGCACTGGCACATGGAATTGGGAAATAGCTCCAGCTCACACCTCTGCAGTACGGCATTGCCGTATCTGTGTCAAGATTAATTATTAATACAAGAAGGCACTAGTGTCCGGGACAATTATTAAAGCCTGCGCTATGAGCAATACAGTGCTTTTGGTTCAGCCAAAATGAGAGGAGGCATAACTTGGAAATTAACAGGCCTAAAATGTGCAGTTTGCATTATCTTGATGACTTCTATATTTTTAGCCACGGGGAGACTTGAGAAAAGAATTTTTGTAGTTTTGTTGGTGTGGGGAAATTTTACAAAAATTCTTTTCTCAAGTCATCAAT
>JBIOER010000034.1:0-9658 GCA_044446225.1 Rickettsiales bacterium
ATATATATAAACCTCACCTATTTCGGCAGGCTTAAATATAGAGTCTAAACTCAATCAATTAACAAATGGTTAACGTACATGACAAAACTCAAAATTCACATTCTTGGCGGTTATCAAGCACTCGTGTACTTGTCTATTTGCTAGAATGAGGCAATTTTAGAAGTTTGTCGTCCTCGCGGAGGCGGGGACCCACCCTCGAAGCCTCATGAAAGCTGGATCTCCGCCTATGCGGAGATGACATTCCCCTGGTTGAGAACGGGAGTAAAAAATACTTCTGTCATGTACAATTAACCATTTCTTAACCATTGGTGTGGGACAATAGGTATATGAAGCATGGATTTACACTGCTAGAGCTGTCGATTAGCCTAATCATCATTGCGCTGCTGATGGGTGCGGTCGCTAGTAGCGCGGCCATGATCAGAGCTGCCAGGTATAGAACCATTGTCGACGAACTGCAATCTCTACAAGTGGCCTATAAAACGTTTGAAGATCGCTATCATAATATCCCGGGTGATTTCAACGCCGCAACGGCGCTGTGGCCAGCGGCAAATTGCGCATCTCTAACCAGCTCATGTAATGGCAATGGCGATGGAATCATTGAAACCGCAAACGATTCTACTGATGAAGCCAAAGCCGCCTTAAAACACCTGAGCCTAGCCGGTCTAATTACCAATCCAATTGAGTTAATAAACACTGCACCGAATGCAGGAATGGTTTTGGGCGTATCTGCCGTGCAATCTAAAACGGGAATAGTTGGGATGTATATGGCGGGGGGAACCTACATCGATAAAAACGCCGCCGGCGTTACCACCAGGATTGCCAATCCGTTTGGTACAGACAACGCAGTATTTGCAGGGCTACCCTTTAACAGTGTCGATAATTTAATCGTGGCGGCCTTCCCGCCAGCCACCGCATTCGCCATGGATGAAAAAATCGATGACGGCACATCCTACGGCCAATACAGCACCGGCGCGGGCACTGGCAAATTTAGAGTTATTGAGGGCGAAGGAGTACTCGCCGGCCAATGCCTACAGACGATATCGCCTGGGGTAATGGCTTACCAAATGAGCGTAACTGACAACACGTGTATTGTTGGATATAAGCTGGACTAGTTTCTTAATGGAGTATTACTAACACACAAAAAAAGACCCGCCTGGTGCGCATTGTTAAGAGGCGTTACGGGTTCAATTGACTGTATGGTAGCATAAGTAATTTGACTTATCAACTAAAAACGCTAGCGCCTTTAGGGATCGCAAAGCCCCGTAAAAACGCATCGGTATAAATCATTTTTTTTCCCTCACGCTGCAGTAACGTTGGCTTCAAGACTCCTATGCCACAGGCAATTGAAAGCTTGTCATCCAGCACCTCGCCTGAGCTGTGGCTGTGCGCCTCGTTAGTGTAATCTGCAGTGATAATTTTGATCTTCTCGTTATTAAATTTAAAGTGCGCCCCAGGACGCGGCGACAGCGCGCGGATCTGGCAGTTGATTTCCCGCGCTGATTTCTTCCAATCAATAACCTCATCCATTGCGGTTAGTTTTTTAGCATGAGTTACTCCCTCAGCTGACTGTTTTACCTTAGTGATAGTGGCAATCTTATCAACCGCTTCTAAAACCATCTCCGCGCCAATTTCAGCGGCAAGATCGTGGAGTTCACTCGCAGTAATTTTATCATCAAGCGCAAGATTCTTCTGTAGCAATATGTCTCCAGTATCCATTCCCTCATCCATTTGCATAACGCAAACCGCAGTTTGTGTATCCCCTTCAAATATTGTTCTTTGTAGTGGGGCTGCGCCACGCCAGCGGGGTAACAATGATGGATGAATATTTATACACCCATATTTGGGGATATTTAGGACTGCAGCAGGTAATATCAGCCCATAAGCGGCCACCACGGCAAGATCAGGTTCAAGTCCCTTTAGCTCATCAATTGCTTCTTGAGTTTTGAAATTCTTTGGGGTGAATACTCTCAGCCCATTAGCTTCTGCCAGCTGCTGAATTTGCGATTTTATTTCGGCGTAACCCCTTCCTGCCGGCTTCGGTTCTTTGGTATACACGCCCACGATGTCATGACCCGACTCAATTAACTTAGTTAAAGCAGAAACCGCAAATCCCGGCGTGCCCATAAATACTATCTTCATAAAAACTTCTTATTTATATCTTGGCATCCTATCCTTACTGAACTTAATATTCAATCAGTAGTAGATTAGATTCTTTTAGAAAACGTCCGCACTAGTTCCAAGGTAGTGAAAGTATTTTGCTTTTGCGCGAGCTCTTCGCCGCACTTACCAAAAAGGTAAGCGGCAGAAAGTGCAGCATCAAAAATCTCCATCCCCTGCGCAATAAAACTACCGGCAATTCCCGCCAACGCATCCCCCGTTCCACCAACGCGCATTTGCGCGCAACCAGTTCCATTAAGCTCAATTCGTGAAGGGCTGGCGATTAAATCCATCGGCGCTTTTACCAATAGGTTAAGTCCATGATTAGCAGCTGCTGCAACCACATCGGTTTCGGTTGCTTCATTACCAAATAACCGCTTAAATTCACCTTGATGCGGTGTGAGTAACCAATTAGATTTTTCGGAAATATCGAGGATTTCAGGAATCAATGCTTCAGCATCAAGGACAACTGGTATTTTTACTTCTTTAAGGATGGTTATTAAAGCCTTAACCGTATCTGGGTCTCGACCAATTCCATTACCGATAATGAGAACTTGGTTTTGGCTGGCTGCTTCAATGATTAGTCCAATATCTTTAAGCCCTAAATTACCTTTAACAAATGGACGCAAAAATAAGTTCAAAGAATAGTGTTTGGCAGTTTCTAAATGTTCTTCGGGCAGAAACAAGGTAATTAAATCAGCTCCACTTTGCTCGGCACCTAGTGCGGTAAAGATCGGGGCGCCGTAATATAAGTGGTCACCGCCAACGATTAAAACCTTACCCTGTTCCCCCTTATGTGAATTAGGATCGCGAGATGGAAACTTCATAAATACCTAGAATTAAGTTACTGCTTGAATTATAACAATTCTAAAAGAGTTTAGATACCATGTTCTTATTTGAATCAATTGCGAAATTTTTAGTGCTTCTTTTACCGCTTTGTTTATTCACTGGCAATGCGGTGATAGAAATAATTATTGGCACGGTAGGGATTTTCTTTTTAATTACTTGTAGCGCGAATAAGAATTGGGGCTGGATAAAAGAGAATTGGGTGCGCGCTGCATTTATACTCTGGGCGTACTTTATCGCGCGAAGCATATTTGCCGATGACCTTTATCTCTCGCTCAAACGCGGCTTACCCTGGATAAGATTTGTGGTTTTTGCATGTGCTGTGGGTTTTTGGTTGAGTAAGGATAAGCTCTTCCTTAATCGCCTTAAAATTTCACTAGGCGCTACCGTCGCGTTCATCAGCCTCGATGCAATTTTCCAATTTGTTATTGGCTTTGATTTCCTCGGTCAACCCTACCACAACAATGGCTACTATATTAGGCTGTTATCTTTTAATGGCAAAATGTACATCGGTAATTTGCTGGCATTAATCAGTCTGCCGGCAATGGCCATCTACTATGAGAATCGCCACAAGTTAAACTATTTATTTCCCTTATTATGCTTATTACCTATCTTAGGCGTTTTTCTTTCTGGCGAAAGAATGGCGCTAATTATTTTATTTACCTGCATAACCGCATTTGTTCTTTTACATAAGGAATTGCGCAGGAAAGCAATTCTTGCTGGAGTTGCTATCTTTATTATCGGCGCCCCCCTTGCCTATTTTAATCAAGTCCAGTTCCAACGTCAGTACTCTGCAATTGGCGAGCTAACCAATAAAGATTCGACCTACCAACGAATCTACCACGTTGCATTTGATCTATTTAAAACTAACCCGCTGATTGGCATAGGCCTAAAGCACTATCAACAAAGATGTAATGATCCTGCGTATAACCCTGTGTGGCTTACTGGTAAGATAGATAAGAGTTACTACTGCCAAACCCATCCTCACAATATTTATATAGAAATGCTCGCCGAAACTGGTCTGGTGGGTTTGGCAATCTTTCTAAGCATGATTGGGCTGTGGATTAAAAAGTTTTTGCGCAACCGCACCTTACTCTTTAACGATAGCTTTATGCTAGCTTGCGCTATAACGCTACTGGTTAAATATATCCCCGTCTTTAGTTCCAGCAGTTACTTTATGGCGTGGCCTTTTGCTTCTTCGTGGCTTTTACTTGGCTTAGTTTGCGGGCACTTGGCAAAACCTTTGCAGCACTCCGGCTTAAAATCCCAGCACAAATCCGCCAAAGCTTGAATAAAGTATTTATCGGTACGGTTAGTTGGAACTCTGAAATAGCCAATTGCTGAATGCTTAACAGCTAATTCCTTATATTGAATATCTAACTCAACCAAAGTTTCTGAATGTTCAGAAACAAAAGTTAACGGCAGCAAAACAATAGTTTTTTTGGCATTGGCTGCACGAATAATTTCGGTCTCAGTTGACGGTTCTAACCATTTTAATCTACCCACCTTGCTTTGATAACACACGTGGTAATCAACATTTGTCAATCCGCTTTTCTTAATAATGGCTGCGGCTGTTTTGCCGACCTGGAATTCATAGGGATCGCCTCCCTCAACCCGATTTTGCGGGATGCCATGCGCAGAAAAAAGTATCCGCGGCTGTCCCATTTTTCTTGCTTTAGCGTATTCCTTTTTCAAGAGCTCGGCATACGATTTAATAAAGTTAGGTGCGCTAGGGTAACAACAAATTGTTTTAGTTTTGATATTCAGACCTTGCCGCAACGCTTCTTGCTGCCACTCTTCTAAAGACGAAGCGGTCGTAGTGGTGGAAAATTGCGGGTAAAGCGGCAGGAGAATGACGTTATCTGGATTATACTTTTTTACTTGGCTAACCACTGAAGCAGTCATCGGGTGCCAATAGCGCATGCACACAAAAACTTTATGCCCAGTCAACTTTTCCAAAGCCCTGGCTTGCGCTTGCGTCTCTTTTAAAATTGGCGAGCCACCACCAATTTGCTGATAAATTTTCATCGCCTTAGGAGTTCTGCGTGAAGATATAAATTTAGCCAGCAACCACCTAAACGGCAGCGGGAGCGGGATAATCGCTTTGTCGTAGAATAGATTAAATAAGAAAGGCTTAACCGCAGATGGCTTGTCTGGGCCACCCAAATTGAAGATTATAACTGCGGTCTTACTAGCCATATTTCTTGTAATTCTTGCAAAAGCATTGTACATAGGTAGTCTTATAAGTCTAGGTTATGTTATGAAAAAATTCGTACCAATTGCAATTTTGTTTGTTACCCTGCTTTCGGGATGTGAGTCTGCACCTGATATTAAGTCGACTTTAGGACTAAAAAAGCCCGCGCCGGATGAGTTCATGGTTATTTCTAATCCTCCCCTTACAACACCACCTGATTTCAATTTAACTATGCCAGATAGCGAACCAGCTCGCTATAATGCAGAAATTATAGAAGCGCCTCAAGCACTGGATAAAAGTGATAAAGAATTCCTCGGTATGCTCGGTCATAGTAGCGATACTACCGTCAAGCGCGAGATCGACTCTACCTATCATAAAGAAAAAAAGACTAAAAAGGAAAAAGGCACAATTCGCAAAACTTTTGATAAAGTGGCGGGCGGTAAAAAAGATCCGGTTATTGATCCCGTCGCAGAAAAGGCGCGCATTAAGGAAAACCTTGATGCTGGTAAACCGGTTAACGAAGGTGACGTTAAGGTTGAGCAAAAATCCACTTTAGATAACATCTTGGGCAACTAGTGATCTTTCAGGATAAAAAAGAATTTCTGGAAAATCTCAAGCGCAAGAACTATAAACTCATCGCACTCGATGTTGGGGGTAAAAAGATCGGCATTGCTTTTGGCAATATTGAAACCAAAATCGTTAGCCCCTATAAAACCTTTTTAGTTAACAAACAAACCCAAGTTACGATTATCGCTCTCACAAAAGAGTATGAAATTGATGGAATTGTCATAGGCATGCCGCTTGAACTTACTGGTAAAGTCGGTGACGCAGCCAAGCGCATTATAAAGTTTGCTAAAGAACTCGCCAGCAAAACCGACCTGCCCATTACCTATGAGGATGAGCGCTTCACCACCACCATTGCCAACGATCTGCTTATTCAAATTGGCATGAACCGCAAGCAAAGAGCCAAAATCGACGACCACATTTCCGCCAAAGTAATACTTGATAGTTTTTTAAGCGGGTTGTAATACTTTATTGGAAACATAACAATCTATACGTCTCTACTACATTTGTATTTTTTTGTGCTGCCTTCTCCTTCTTCTAGTTCTTTCGATCTTTTTCGTGATAACGGCGCAGCAATGTCTGCGTTAGTAACTATAGGGCTACTAGGTGGATTCTCAGGCATTGTAGTGCTAGATAAAGCATTTTGAGCAATACTAAGTGCAGGTGACTTGATTACATTTACAAGAATTTCTCTCGCTCCATTCTCATTCAAATAGTTGATTCGAGAAGCATTTTTTTCACTCTCTGCTTGCAGCCTTATTTTCTGAACACCCTCATCTGTTTTTAATGGTGATTTTAAGTAAGCGCCTAGAAGTTTGTTATTATTATCCTCAGATAGTCCGTTTTTAGTAAGTAAAATATCTATTGATGGATATGCGCCATGCATTAACAATGCCGCAATTATATCCGACTTACCATTTTTAACAGCTAAATGCAGCGGGGTGGCGCCATTATTATCTTTTGCATTGAGAAGAGCTTCTTTATCAACCCCTTCCGCAGCTAGAATTGCATTTACCACATTAGTATGACCTTTAAACACAGCTAGATGCAGCGGGGTAACGCCATTGTTATTTTTCATATCGAGAAGAGCTTGTTTATCACCCACTTCAGCAGCCAGAATCGCCTCTACTACAGCAACATGACCCTCTTGAGCAGCTAGATGCAGCGGGGTGAAATCATTGTTATTATTCATATCGAGAAGAGCTTCTTTATCAACCCCTTCCGCAGCTAGAATTGCATTTACCACATGAACATGACCATTAAACGCAGCTCCATGCAGCGGGGTAACGCCATTGTTATCTTTTGCATTGAGAAGAGCTTCTTTATCAACCCCTTCCGCAGCCAGAATCGCCTCTACTACAGCAACATGACCTTTAAACACAGCTAGATGCAGCGGGGTGTTGCCCTTCGTACTATCTTTTTTCGTCAGCACTTCTACTTTGTTGATGCCTGGCATTTTTAAAATGCTATTTACAGCCCCGACCTCACCATGGTAAGCCGCGCGTCCTAGATGTGTTGTTCTAATACCATCATAATATTCAGTAGCTAACTGAACTGGTGTGAATTCGACTTTAACCAAACACAACATAAGTAAGTTCCGCCGTCTAAAAAAATTACGGCTCATTAAGTCCTCTATTGTGGTCGAATCTAATAATCTCGTTAACTCGAATTGGTTTAAAGGCCTTATATCTTCTAAGGTAAAAGAACTATCTCCAATCTTATGAATAACGTTGTTTTTGAGTGAATCAGGCAGGTTGCTTTTACTCAAAAATAATATCGCACTCTTGTTTAATGGTTTTTCATTCAGCGCAATTTGCACTATGTTGCAAACAAAACCATCTCCCTTTTTTCTCGCCAGATAATTTAATGTGCTTTCATAACCATTATTTTCATCCAGATGCATTAGTTCTACAGTGTTATCTCTGATAGCTGAACAAATCTGTTCTACAGTCAAATTCTCAAATAATTTGGCGGCAACAATCTCTTTTAATTCTTGTGGCGCCTCGATGTTGTCTAAACAATTGTTGATAAGCTGATTCAATAGGTTGTTTCGAATATAGCCAGCATAGCAATTTCTAAAGTCTGTTTCATAAGTCGCCCGAAAGATTGCGGTTAAGAATTGACGCAACTCACCAGTGATTTTTTTTCTAACAGCCCAATCATTCAACTCTTGTGAAGTAATTTTTTCACTAATACCGTCCATATTATCTGTAATAATTTTATAATAAATTTCACGGAGCGCCTTCTCAGCATCCCCGCGCGTAATGATTACAGGGTTATATGCGCTATGGCAGCTTTTTAGCGCCCATGATAGCGAGTTAATCCCACCACCAGCACAACGATTATTGTCTTGCCCTGGATTTTTCGGATACTGATTGACGTCTGGTTTGTCTTCACCACTATCAATGTTATAGCCCCGGCGCATGTCATGCAGTTGCTTAACTAAGCCAATAAAGTTGCCATCTGGAGTGGCATTACCAAGGAAATTCATCCTCTCTTTGCTTGAAAAATATGCAGTAGCGATCATCTCTTCCATGGTCAAGCCACAAGTATTGATGATATTTGTATCATAACTTAACCTTTGACCACCACATTTGTGATTATTAATCATATCATCCACATAACGCTTTGCTGCATTAGCTTGGAACCTTAGACCATCTACCTTTGTTTTGACCATAGGATTGTCTTTTAGATAGGTATTGTTAATAGCTTCGTCATTTATTCCCACAAGCTGGTCAATTTTAGCTTGCAGCTCTCTTAATTGAGCATTGACAAAGCCCGTTAAATTATTATTTCTTGTGACCGTCACTACGCGTGAAGACTCTGGAGCATCGCATTCAACATTTAGGCTCCCCCATTCATTGTTGGCTCTATAGTTGGCGATAAACTGTTCTAATGCAGTGATGTTATCAATAGCAATACATGCATCATCCATTCCGCTTATGTATTTAACTATGATGTTGACCGCAGATCCGTTGATTTTCAATCGATACCCAAAGACCGTCAGCTCATCTATAGATGTGTACACAACTTTACGCGAAGCGATAGCGGGAAGCTGGTAAACAACCGCAACATCAACTAATAATGGCGTTGCTTGTAACATTGCATTAAAGGCGAGAATGTGTGCTTCATCAGCAGACTTATGTGCCGAATTATCGTGTGCATTAACTGTTAGAATTTGCTGAATGGCGCCCGGTCTGTTATTACGCAAAAGAGCCATTAAATCATCTGGTAGCTTAGCCAAGTTATGGCCTTGCCCTTTATCTTGTAGATAGAGTTCATAAGCATTAAATGATTTTAGCTCCTCTCCACATTGCAAAAAATTGGGTAGGTTCATATACTCATTAAACAGCTTACCGCCTAGCTGATATTTTAATGCTTCTAGAAATTGTTTGGGGTCTTTTAGTTTATTAATTGCATAGGCAATGAAAGTCTGAGAATTCACGCCCAAGCATATCTCCGTGTCATCCTCAAAGTAATTTTCATTTAAAACCTCGTGATACCTTGATTCAGGAAGTCGCCCATCATTAATGTCTTGAATAATTGCATTCAGCCGCTGGCGTGTATTTTTTTCTAATTGAGCGTTGTCGAGAGATAAAGCCACGAATCACCGTAAAAATTTCATAATGGCGATTATAGCACAGTTATTTACCGATAAATGTTAAGTTTTTGTTAAATTTTATCTATCTCTGCAACAGAACTAGACAACGATATTTGAATTACACTTCTCCTGCTCTTTTATTAAATAGCAGTCAGGCGGTACACAACATTAGGCCGCTAAAAGAAATTTAGAACTTTACTATAAAATGAAACCAAAAGTCAGTTACCTATCGAAAGGAATGGTACCCGCGGCCGGACTTGAACCGGCAAGAGATCGCTCTCCACGGATTTTAAGTC
>JBIOER010000035.1:0-9601 GCA_044446225.1 Rickettsiales bacterium
AGGTGGACCCCCGTGTTCACGAGGGTGACATTTCCCTGGTTGAAAACAGGAGTAAAGAATACTTCTGTCATGTACATTAATAAAAAGTTAATTGTATTATACCATGAAGTAATGGTGCGCATATCTTGCAACGAGCTTCAAATTGCCCGTCTTCCAATGGGCTTTGCGTTAAGAAATAAAAATTAATTAGTTTTTAGCCGCCGATTTTGCTACTATAGGTTTAACGTAACTGCGTTAAAGAAGATGCTAAATCAAGTAGATAAAAGCGCTGGATCAGCGAAATTGCAGTTTCTAACCTTTACGCTGGGGGATAATCATTACTGTATTGATATCCACCAGGTTGTAGAAATTAGGCAATATTCTGAAGTAACCAAAGTTCCTGAGAGCGAAGAGTATTTTATAGGAGTGCTCGATATCCGTGGGTCGGTCGTGCCAATATTTGATTTAAATAAACTTTTTGCCACCAATCAGTCGGCAAGTAGCAAGAAGGTGATTATTATTATTTCACTCGCCGATAAGCATGTCGGGATGATGGTGGATACGGTTTCGGATATTATTGAAGTCGAAAACGGGCTGGTAAAGGATGTCGACTCGGCGAAAAACGCCATCAAAAAAGTTTATCTAAGCGGCATAGTTATGCACCAAGGCAAGATGATAATGGCACTTAATACGGATAATATTTTTAATAAGAAAATAATCGATGTTGCAAATCAAGAGGGATAAAGATGTTTGGATGGTCGCAATTAACCAATATGAAATTAGCAGTCAAACTTCCCCTGGCGTTTGTTTGTGCGGCATTAATTACTGGCGGGGCGGTTGCCTATACCAGTAAGCAGCATGCCACAACTAGTGCGATGAACATGGTCACAGCGGACTTTAAGATATATGTAGATACTAAAAAAAATGAGATGGAGACGCTATTAAAATCAGTCGACTCCGATTTATATATTCAAGCAACCAATCCACTGGTGGTACATGCGATCAAAGAGTTTGCACCGAGCTATGAAAAGTTAAATGAGCCGATGAATCACTTGCAGACTGCCTACATCAGCAACAATTCTCATCCTACGGGCGAGAAAAATCAGCTTATGTACGCCGAAGATGGTTCGGATTATTCTCAAGTTCATAAAAAGTATCATCCTTGGCTAAATACATTCCTTACCCAGCATAATTTGTACGATATTTTCTTAATCGATCTTAAAGGGAACGTTGTGTATACGGTATTTAAGGAGCAAGATTTTGCTTCTAACCTGCTGGACGGGCAATGGAAAGATACGGATATCGCAGCTGTTTATCGGGCGGCAATGACCAAAGATGCAGTTGCAACAAAAAATTTCACCTTCTCCGATTTTAAGGCATATGCCCCTAGTAATAATGTACCTGCAAGCTTTATAGCTTCTCCGGTCTTTGATGAATTAGGTGAGCGCATTGGTGCTATCGCCTTCCAAATGCCAGTAAGCAGAATAAATAATGTGATGAAGAATGATGCTAACTCAGGTACCACGGAAGAATCGTTACTAGTAGGGCGGGATAAGCTAATGCGCAGTGATTCTCGGTTTAACAAAGACTCAACTATCTTAAAGGTAGCGGTAAATACCCCGCAAGTGATGAAAGCACTAGCTGGTCAAGCTGGGGTTTTAACTGGCCTTAATGCAGCGGGACAAGAAGTCCTTTCAGGGTATAACTTTATTGATTTCCATGATACGAGATGGGCGATCCTTAATGAGATGCAAACGGATGAAATATACGCACCAATTCATAAAATGCGCAATGTTGTGGTTATGCAAGCCTCCATAATATTGTTGGCGGTTGGATTTTTAGGGCTTGTTTTTACAAGGAAAATCACTTCAAGTATTAGTGGTATGGCCAGTGTAATTGGGGTTCTTTCAAGTAATGAGACCAATATCGACATTCCTTCCCTTGGTCAAAAAGATGAGATCGGAGATATGGCTAACTCTTTAGTCAAGTTACGGGTTGCAGTAAATGAAAATTTATTACTGCAAAAAATGACTTCTGATTACCCAGTAATGCGCTGCGATAAAGACTTTAAAATCACTTATGTTAATAGATCTGCCGAACAAATTTTAGCTAAACTAGGGTTGCAAGTGCATAGTTTGTTGGGTGGCTCCTTAGGAGCGTTTTCTAATGCGCTTTATCAAAATAGTAATCAATATAATGCCTCCGGCTTCAGTACGGTAACTGAGAGGCTTCAATTCGGTTCTGAATGGGTCGAATGCAAAATAAACGTGCTGCGTGACGACCGCGGTATATTTGATGGTATTTACTGTAACCTGACGATCGTGACTGGTGAAATCCACAACGAGGAATCGGTAAAGCGTGCGCAAAATAATATTAATGAGTTAATTAGCGCTGCAAACTCAGGGGAGCTCACCAAGCGGATCGATGCTGAAGAGTTTACGGGCTTTTACCGAGACCTTGCTAATGCAATGAATCATTTAATGGGGACTATCGTTGAGCCAATTAATAATGCAATTACTTCACTCAATTACTTTGCCAAGGGTGATTTGACTCATGAGATGACGGGAGAATTTAAGGGTACGTTTGGTGAGATGCAAGCAACACTGAATAACTCAATTAAAAATTTAAGACAGTTAGTGCATAGCATCCGCGAAACTTCCTCAGCCGTTACCAGTGCAACAGTTGATATTTCCGCAGGAAGTACGAATCTCTCATCGCGTACCGAACAGCAAGCTGCAAACTTAGAAGAAACATCCGCTTCAATGGAAGAATTGACCAAAACAGTGGGTGAAAATTCGGCAAAAGCTGAACACGTTAATCAGATATCATCAAGTGCGAGTCACTTAGCTGAGCGCGGCGGGCAAGATATTCAGAATGTTACCACAGCAATGTCGGCCATCGAAAAATCAGCACAGAAAATTTCGGAAATTATTGGTGTGATTGACGATATCGCATTCCAAACCAATCTCTTGGCCCTGAATGCGGCGGTTGAAGCAGCAAGAGCAGGTGAGGCCGGTAAAGGATTCGCCGTAGTAGCTTCTGAGGTCAGAACATTGGCAGGTCGTTCTGCAGCCGCGTCCAAAGAAATAAAAACGCTAATTGTGCAGAGTAACAAAGAAGTGAAAAACGGTTCTGAATTAGTTACTGAATCAAGCAAAACACTTACGGAAATAATTGGGTCGGTAAACCAGATCTCAAAATTGATTGAGGATATCAGTGCGTCAAGCAAGGATCAGGCGCATGGTATTAATGAGATTAGTATTGCCGTGGCGCAGATGGATGAAATGACCCAACAAAATGCATCGCTAGTTGAGGAGAATTCCAAGGCAACGCAATCGCTTTTAAATCAAGCACAAGAGCTTGATCAGTTAATCAGCGTCTTTAACTTGGGTGGAACTTCATCCACCGGTTCCGCCGCGCCAATCAAAAAGATAGTTAGTAATCCGCAAAAGCCAATCGCTAATGATATTCCTAAGCCTAAAGTAGAAGCGCCTAGAGTGGCTAGAGTTGAAACACCTAGGCCAAAAGTAGAAGCACCTAGAATGGCTAGAGTTGAAACGCCTAAGCCAAAAGTAGAGACGCCGAAAGCTAAAGTGGAAGCACCAAAAGCTCCTAGGCCAGAAGTTGCGAAACCTAAAGACACAACTGCGGCAGCACTGAAGGTTAAGTATGACGATGGCTGGGAAGAATTTTAAGACTTTTTAGTTACTAGCTTAATCAACAGTAAAGCCGGTATGGATAAACAAGCTGAGATTAAGAAAAACACGTCCCAACCCACAGCCATTTTGAGGAAGCCTGAACTACTAGAAAGGAAGGTTCTTGCAAAGGAACCGAAGCTGGAAAATACGGCATATTGTGTCGCAGTAAATTTAAGATTACAAAGGTTACTTAAGTAAGCCACAAATGCGGCTGTGCCGATACCGCCAGAAAAATTTTCCACAAACATTACACCAATTAAAAGCTGTTGGTTATACCCAACCTGAGCCTGGATAACGAAGAGTAAGTTAGAAAAAATTTGTAAGATGCAGCCAATAAACAAGCTTTTGCCCATACCGAATTTTGCTACTATGTAGCCGCCCAAAAATGCGCCACAAAGGGTGGCAATCAGTCCGATACCTTTAACAATATTGGCAATCTCGAGTTTGCTAAAGCCAATCTCCATTAAAAAAGGAGAGGTAAGCACACCTGCATAAGCATCGCTAAGTTTATAGAGAATGATGAATGCTAAAATCGCCAAGAAATTTTTCTTAATAATAATATCTTTAAGCGGCTCGACATAACTTTTTAAAATCCAACTTAAAATATCCCCTTCTGTTTTACGGGAGTCGCGATAAGATTTTGGCTCGGCAGCTAATAATACGGTTATAATTCCTAGTAGGTAGATCGCGGCAACCATGCAATATGCCGCTGACCAATTAAAGAAATGGGCGATATATAATGCGCCAGCAGTAGAAATAATCATCCCGATGCGGTAGCCGGCAATATACATTGAGGCACCTGCACCTTGTTCGTTAGCTTTGAGTATTTCAATACGGAATGCATCAACTGCGATGTCAAGGGTGGCGGAAAAAACTGCCACTAATAAGGTTAATAACGCTATTAGTTTGAGGTCATCGAGCGGGTTAAGTGCGGATATCGCTAGGATGTCTAACCCTAAAAAAACTTGGAAAATTACTAGCCAACTTCTTCTTCGGCCTAATTTTTTATGTAAAATTGGAATATGCAAATTATCCACCAAAGGAGCCCAGAGGAATTTGAACGCATAAGGTAGTCCCGTAAGGGCGAATAGCCCAATGGTTGCGATATCTATGCCAGAATCTTTGAGCATCGTGCTTGCGGTTGACAAAGTCAGCGCTAACGGCAAACCGCTAAGTAGCCCAAGTAATAGCACGAGTATTAGGTTGGGACGGAGGTAAATAAAATTCATAATTTGAAGGGGCTGAAATTGGTGTCCTTATCGAAGTAGTCGACGTTATCAGATTTTTTCAAATACGCAACCACCTTATAAGTGAGAGGTAACACCAAGATCTCGTAGCTCACTTTGATAAAATATTGAAAGCTAATCAGCGAAAGGATGACTTCACTGGGCATTAATCCATAAAATGCTATGGTGCAAAAGAGTATAGTATCTAAGCCCACACCGAGTGCGGTGCTTGCTATGGCGCGCAAGCCAAATAGCTTGCCATTGGTGGCGATTTTTAATTTGGCTAAGACATAAGAATTGGCAAACTCACCGACTAAATAGCTAACTAAAGAGGCTAATAAAATCCGCGGGGTCACCGTGAAAATCGCCTCAAACGCCGATTGATCAGCAAAATAGGTGGAAGACGGTAACTGTGTGACTGCATATAAAGATATCATCACGAGTGAGTTGGCCAAAAATGCCAACCAAATAATCCTGCGGCTGGCTTTAAAGCCGTAAACTTCAGTTATTACATCATCAAAAATAAAAGTGATGGGAAAAAATATTAAGCCAGCCGGAAAGATGAATCCAGCAATTTCAACAATCTTTACCGCTGCAATGTTTGATATTATCAAAAAGCAGGCAAACAAAACGGTCAGTAACTGAAGATGATCTTTCTTATTTGAGTTCATTGCTTAGCTTGTAACTATACCTGCATTGGCATGAGGATGTACATACAGTTGTTTTCTTTCTCGTCTTGAGCAATTACTGCATTAGAGCCAGATGAAATTTTCATGCGGACGTTGGCACCATCAATGGCGCCCAAAGAATCCAACACATAACGCGAGTTGAAACCAATGGTGACATTGTCATTGGCGCTGTATTTAGCGTCGATTTCTTGTTCACCTTTAGCATTGGCATTCATTTCAGATGAGGCATAAACGGAGATTTTATCCGCAGAGATATTCAAACGCACCGCACGCGTCTTGTCGCTAGAAACCGAAATTACTAAGTCAATTGCACGGGCTAGAGCGTCACGCGAAACAATAAGTTCTTTGTCGTTATCTTTAGGGATCACGCGGTTATAATCAGGATACTTACCGTCGATTAGTTTAGAGTGGAGAGTTACGTCACCAAAACTAAAAGTAATGCGGTTAGTTGAAACACCAACATTCACATCCCCCACATAATCTTCAAGAAGTTTAATAACTTCTGATACAGCTTTTTTAGGGACGATAATGCCAGGCATGCTATCTGCGCCCTCTGGCTGAGTCGCCTCTGCCTTCGCTAGGCGGTGGCCATCAGTTGCGACGGTGCGGATAACCGGGAGCCCCTCTTCATTTTCAAGGGCGTGAAGATAGACGCCATTTAAATAGTAGCGGGTCTCTTCGTTAGAAATTGCATGGCGTGTTTTGGCAAACAATGTTTTAAGTACTTCAGAATTAATCGTGAAGGAGTGCGAAGCTTCATTAACTTCGAAATTGGGGAAATCTTCTGCAGGTAGGCAAGGAAGTGAGAACTCGCTGTTGCCAACTTTAAGGTCGATATTTGAATTATCTTTTTTGTTGCGCGAGAAGACAACATCAACATTGTTTTCAACTTTTCTAATGATCTCAAAAAGGGTGTGAGCAGGAACTGTGGTCTCGCCAGCAGTTTCAACAGTGGCAGCTAGAGTGTCGCGCACGGCCATGTCCATATCGGTTGTGGTGATGGTTAGCTTGCCTTGTTTATCGGCAGAAAGCTTAGCGTTAGACAATATTGGAACCGCATTCCTTCTTTCTACCACTGACTGTACGTGGTTTAGGGTTTTTAGCAAATCATCTTTTTTTACAGTAAGCTTCATAAAATACTCAATTGTTTATACCAACAAAAAATATAAACAATGTACCATAAGTTGCAATAAGATTTATTGTTTCGTATGCTAAAAGAAAATTAGCGTTAATTATGCACGCACAGGCTTTATACAATTTGCGCTTCATACTTGCCAGCTTAGTTGCCTTTTTACATCTGACACTGTGGTATAGTACGGCAGGCATCGATATAAACCCAGTCTATCAAGATTTTATGAGCGCCTTTAACATCTTTTTTCGTACGGGAGGAGAGACTAGTCCCGCAGTATTGTGGTTCATAGTTCTCAGCGGTTATTGTATCCACCGCAGTTTTGATGGAAATCTCAGTCATTACATCAAGCACCGAGCTTACCGCATTATACCTTTGTTTGTGCTGGGAACTGTACTTGGGGCGCTGGCTTTAATAATATTTGCAACCCCCGAAATTATTGCTTTTTTAGAGACCGAGCTAATTACACCCCTGAGCTTGTTTTATAAGCTGGTCGGTGCGCAAGCGTTTTTCCCCGGCTTGTTTGAAGCAACGTATCAGGGGAATGCGCCGCTTGAGACGGTGGCGGTGGAAATTTGGCTTTACGCTTTTTACCCGATTGGGCTGGTGCTTCTTAAGCGCCTCGGTGCTGCGCGATTTTTAGCTGTTTTAGTGGTGATGACGCTATTGGGTAGCCTTGCAGTTATTTATGATCCAAGTTTGCGTCCGTGGTGGAATAACGGTTCGTTCTTGGGGTTTTTGACGTATTGGTGGATTGGGATGTATTTCCACAACGAAAAATTTTGCAGTAAGATCAAGCAGCTGCGCTATCAGTTAATTATTGCGTATTTATTTTTAACCTGTTTCATTTTAGTTTGGCCATATAACTCACTGGGCATTGAATTGCGTAAACTTGCTTTAGCACTTATTGGTGGATTGGTGATTGTGCGGCTTGATTTTGCGTCGAGTTATAGACGTGGGTTGGCAGAGCTGACCCAATCCAGTTATAGCTTATATGCTTTGCACACTCCGGTAATAGTTGCCTGCGTTTATTATAATGTAAAGGCTGAGCTAGCGTTTTTGTTGAGTATTCTAGTTGCATACTTGAGTTATCGTTTTGTTGAGCGTCCTCTCTATTATTACGCTAAGAGAACTTCCTATTCTCCTCAAAGTTCGCTTGGCTGATCTATACCAATGGTAGATTAACAGCTGCGATTTATTAGTTAAGCCGCTTTTTTAGCGGTAGAGGCGAATTTTAAAGAGTCGTCAATGTATGTGCCTTGATAGAGTGCAACGCCTAATTTTTGCCCGATTTTTATTGAGTGCATATTATCGCAACCGGTGAAAATCATCCGGCTGGAGCCGCTGACTTGGACTTTGTTCTTTAATTCATTGAGATGGTTCTCGTAATCCTGTTTAAGAAGATCGGGCTGCCATTTTAGTTTGATTAAGTCTACCCCAAGTAAATTGCGGTCAATTTGCATGAAGACTTTGTCTTCTAAATCCTGAAGGGCGATTTTATAGCCGCGCTTCTTCATCAAGTCGCGCATGATTTGAAATTCATAGAACCTATCAAGTACTTGTCCTAGTGGTAGGGTGAGGATGATGTTTTTACGCTCGTTTTCCCGTAGCGCCTCATCAAGGATCCTAAACTCCTCGGTTAGCAAGGTGTTGAGTGATATGTCGAGTGAGAATGCTTCCTTAACTCCCGTATTAAGGGTGCTGACTAATTTGATCAGGATTCGCAGGTCTAAGAATTCTTTAATTTGCTGGTAGCCTGCGGTGTAAAGAAAGGCTTCATCTTTTTTGAGTAGGTCAAGCAGGTTGGCCGTATTGATGGCTAATTCTTTGATAATATGTTGGAAATTTCCTTGCCCAGTTAGTGTGCAGATGGTTCTTTCTTTGATCACTTTATCCCAGTCGAAGCCCACGAATGCATTTTCAAGGGTGCGGGAGAGCCTTGATGGGAGGGTGGAAAGGTCAAAAAGTGCTTTGCTAAGTGGGATATGGATGGGTTCTTCGGGTGCTTGGCGAATTTTTGATTCGCAAACGCTTATAAAATTAGTCCAAGTATTGCCACTGTAAACGGTATAAAATTCAGGGTTTTCCGCGCCGTCCTCTTTGAATGCAAGCAGATCATCTGAGAAAAGAAACCGCATTTGATAGGCGGCCTCAATAATTTTTTTATTATATTCGCTGGGAACAATAAGGATTACGTCGTTGTCGCTAAGTAAATAGACTTCGCCCGGAACGGACTTCAGTTGGTCGCGCAGGATGTTAGAGGCTATGGATAAATGGTCGCGATTATTGTTGCTCTCAGATAGGCGCGATAGGTTGAAAATAGCCGCCACCTTTGCTTGGTCGGTTTTTAACCCTGCATTTAATGAAATGCTTAATTTATATTCAGCTTGATTTTTGAAAAGCTCCATTTATCTCAACTCAAGTAATGTAAAAGAGAGGATAACGATTTTTGGCGAAAAGTTAAGCAGCCTTTTTAGCTTCTGCATCTTTCTTAAGTCTGCGTGCCCAAGTTGTTAGTTTAGATGCTGGGGTTGTAAGCAGGTAGTTATCAAAGCCATCGTTATGCTCAATCGTTCTGATTGTAGAAGCAGTGACCCGTAGTCTAACAGTTCTTCCTAAAAGTGCGCTTTCATAAGACATTGCCTTGAGGTTAGGACGGAAAGTCCTTTTGCTTTTGCGGTTGGAGTGAGAAACTTTGTTTCCACTAGCAACTTTTTTAGCAGCATCAATATCACAACGTCTGGTCATAGCTTTTACTTCGAATTTTTAGCTTTTATAGCAGGTTTGTTCGTTAGTTTCAAGAGGTAATTAAATTTTTCTCACCTCTCAAATTGACAAAACCACCTAATTCTTCTAACAATTGATATATCACTTATATAT
>JBIOER010000036.1:0-9267 GCA_044446225.1 Rickettsiales bacterium
ATTCTTTTCTCAAGTCATCAATTGTGGTTGCCGCAGGCAACAAAACTAAGAAAGCCCCCCGCTTGCTTGAGCGCGGCAGCGCTCCCTAAAAATGGCCTGCAAGGAAGGGTGTGGGGGGGGAATTGCAGGCCATTTTTTGTCTTATCTAGTTTGCACAGCAAACAACTTATTTCATCACCATGAAGTAAAAAATAGTATTTGATTATTTTTAGGCGGCTATCAAAATTTATTCCGGACACTAGTGTGCATCGGCAGGGATCCATGGCGCGGCTTACACCATAGGTGGATCCCAACCTCCAGACGTAAGCTGCTCCTCCGCGAAGAGGAGAAACTTAAATTTCATTCCGCTCTAGTGGGCGAGTTCTATCATGTACGTTAGCGTGTGCATAACTTGCTTACGGAATGAAACATCCTTTCTCCAGACAGCTCCACCTCCTATAATTCATCGTTTACGGCGGTATCTTTCACTAGTGGATCTACCCCACTAATATAACATAACTGGTCTCCATATCCATTTTCCGATACGGGCCTTATAAAGGCATCAACCGCCCTATGGGAAACCAAATACCCATGACCAAGCTTTAACACAAAGGAATCTATTCTTATATTAAAAGCAGACAGCATCTTTCTTTGCATACCCTACCCGGCATCATTTAAAGTATAGAGCTTATCAAAATAATCCAGCGCATTAAGATAGGCCAGACTATCATCAGTAAGCCCGGCATTTTCTAAATACTTATTCATCGAAGGATCGTCCAACGCCTGTCTTATCGTAATGAAATGGTCACTTATCTTTTTGTAAACAGCAAAAGCAAAATCATCTCTATCCAGCATCTTATACGCTAAAACACACGATAATTCACATTTCTCTTCCTGAACCTGCCTGTAGAAATTCTCCCAAACGGCTCCTAATTTTTGCATATCTATACTTGTAGACAAATAATAAAACTGTGCAGTGTACAGATTTTGAAGAGTGTGTAGAGGCTCATCATATCTCTCTCTAAGGGCAGCATTTTGCAAACAAATTTTGCTCATATAACACTCCGCTGAAATTGCGAAGTGCAGCATACCATATTTATCTAGACGTTCAAGCCCCACTACGACCACCCCTTCAGCAAAACCTTTTTAAAAGATGGTTTTTTCTTGATATAACCAATATTTAATGCTACTATCGATCAAAGAATAAAAATACCAAGCATTTTCTTGGCATCGCCCAACTTATTCAAAGTCAATAAAAATAGTTAACCATTTGTTAACTATTTCTCTAGAATTCAAAATGATAAGTGTGCTAGCCTTAAATATGTAAACCGATATAAAGACTCAAAACTGGAGGTTATACTATGGTTAACTCATTAAAACACCAAAAAGAACTAGACCATCTTCGCTCCCTGCACAAACAAGTGGAAGGATCAATCGAGCAAGAACTACAGAATAAAATCATCAACCAATTCAAGATTCACGATCTTAAAAAGCAAAAGCTGAAGTTAAAAGAATCCATTAACCAGCTTGAATCTCTCCTTGTCGGAGACATCGTTGCTTAGTTAGTTTGACCCCTCCATCCTAATTGCAGAATCTAACCCCTGACCTCAAAATCAGGGGTTTTCTGTTTCTATAATACAACATTTAATAAAACTCTTATTGACATTGTAGCATTTTAACATTTACAGGCACTAAACCTTAGGTTATAATAAAGTAAAAGGTAAAAAGCCAATAAGGTACTAATATGTCAAGATCATTACAAGCTTCGGTTCTAATTGTAGAGGATGAAGAGGCGTTATCGGCGGTAATAAAATACAACCTTAAGAAGGCGAATTTTATTGTAACATCTGTTGAAGACGGCTTACAAGCAATTGAGATCGCCAAGTCAAATCGACCTGACGTAATCATTCTCGACTGGATGCTTCCTGGGATGTCTGGCATCGACGTATGCAAAACTTTGCGTGAGACCGAAGAAACTACTAACATACCAATAATAATGCTTTCGGCCAAAGGCGAGGAAATGGACAGAATCACCGGACTAGAGTACGGCGCTGACGATTATATAACCAAACCTTTCTCACCCGAAGAGCTGGTTGCGCGCATCAAGGCGATCCTAAGGCGCTTACGCCCGGCATTCTCTGGCAAGAAGCTCAACTTTGAAGACATCCATATGGATCTCGACACACATACCGTAACTCGCAACAAGCACACTATAAAATTGTCGCCCATTGAATATAAAATCTTGCAAAGCCTTATGGAAAAACCAGGACGCGTGCTTTCGCGCGATAGCCTAATGGATAAGATTTGGGGCAATGATGTTTATGTTGGCGTCAGAACTGTGGACGTACACATGACCAGATTACGCAGACTATTGGTCGACGCTAGCAAAGATGGTAAAGATGTAATTAAAACTATCCGTTTGTCAGGATATACATTAAAGTTAAGTAAAGAGGATAAGTAATCCAGAAGGTCAATGCTAGAATTCCTTCAAAAGCGCTTTATAGACAATGATAAGTTAGTCGAAGAAGCTAAAGATTTTTCACAGCGGAATCATTATGGTTCTACCGCAGTAATTTTCTTCACCTACGTCTTAGCCTTTTTAGTCTCCACGGTAATTGCCTTCATATTTGAAGGTCATCACGCTTTAGTAGTAACGTGCTTTATGGTGTTTTTTGGCGGGGCAGCGATACTTAATAGTTTTTACATCAAGAAGATGCGCCTCATAAACAACGCCATTGAATTCCAGAATCTAATTTATCTCACCGCTCTTAAAGGAGATTGTGAATATTGCCTAATCTTTAACGAGGATGGTGAAATCGTATATTCTGACTCTCGCCTCCTGGCAAAATTCAACATCCAAATACCAAAAAACCTCACTGAGCTCGAGACAATCTTTCACTTCTTTCAACTCCCATCAGATAAAGTACGGCTGATAAAAGATATTATTTTTCGTAAAAAATACTCCAGCGAGCTAGCCGTCTCCCAGCTATATAATGATGCCGCGCACAGCAAACCGCTGACCTTGCGTCCTTTCCGCCTCTACAATAGCAAATACAGCATCTTCATCAGCCCAATGGAACGACCTTGGGGATTCACCACTTTCAAAATCCATAAGGTGGATGAGGAGGAGGAATTTAGCCAAATCGTTGACGACCTCTCAATTGGCTTCTACGAGCTAGATACCCTAGGCCATATAACCAGCGTGAATGACTATTTCGCAAAAATGCTTGGCTTTGCTAAACCAGAGCTTGCGGGCGGCGATACCACACTAGAAAGCTTAATTGATATTGAAGAGTCTGTGAGTAGTTTAATGAGCCAGCAAACCAATAAACGCGGGCGATTCTTGGGCAATTGGCAGGGGTTTTTAAGCATAAAAACTAAATACAACGAGCACGTCCATTGTTTTGTTATTCAAAAAGCGTTTTTTACCGAAGGCAATATAATTGATCGCATCATTGGCTATGCCGTCAAGCTGCATGACGATTCTTTACTCGTCAAATCCAAAGGAGTTGAACGCGGCTGGATTGACTACAGTTGGAAATGCTTTTTTGAAAACTCACCCTACCCGGTAACTATTATTAACCGCGATGGCATTGTTGAAAAAGTAAATAATGCGTTCGAATTGTTACTACCTGGACATTTCTTGGGCAAAAGCTTCGAAGAAGTATTCCGCGAAAGCGATCGCCATCTGATCACCCAGCAAATTTCCGATATTTTGCATAAAGGAGCCAAACCAACGCCAATTTGCGAAGCCCGCGCCATTGGATCCGACAAGGTGCTGGACGTCTATTTAGGAGTAATCCTTGATTTAAGCGGCGGGATATATGGGTTTATGGTACGCATCGCTGACATCACCCAGCAGCGCGAACTTGAGGAAAATCTTTCCCATGCGCAGCGCATGCAAACCATTGGTCACCTCGTGGGCTCCGTCGCCCATGACTTTAACAATTTATTAACGGCAATCTCTGGCTTCTGCGATCTATTGTTTTTAAAACATACTGTGGGCGACCCTTCATTTGCGCACATTATGCAAATTAGACAAAGCGCTGATCGAGCGACCAATTTGGTACGCAGACTGCTCGCCTTCTCCAGAAAACAAACTCTACATTTACAGGTAGTAAATCTAACCGATTTATTTAATGATTTCTCCTCACTGGTTCAACGTTTAATTGGCTCAGAGATTGAATTCAAACAAATAATTGATCCGAATTTGTGGGTCGTCAAGGCCGACCCAGTTCAGATGGAGCAAGTGGTCTTGAACTTAGTCGTCAACTCACGCCATGCGATTGAGAACCCCGACCTAGGCAAGTTAGAAGTAATGGTTAAAAATTACTCACTCACCCAAAATGATAGCTTGCTTGATAACGTATTTATACCATCCGGCGAAGAGAATGCGCCTCCAGGCGACTATGTGCTAATGGAGGTGAAAGATAACGGCACCGGCATTAAAGAAGAAATCTTAAACCGAATTTTTGAACCATTTTTCACTACCAAAGATGAAAAATCTGGTACCGGCCTTGGGCTTTCTACTGTATACGGCATCGTCCGTCAAACTGGTGGGTATATTTACGTAAGAAGCACCGTTGGCGTTGGCACAACTTTTTATATACTCCTCAAAAAACATGAGATTACCGTTGAAGAACAATTGCAACTTCAGCAAATTGAAATCAACAAAACCAACCAGCAAACCGAGGCGAAACAAGACTTTTCAGGCAAAGGCGTCATTGCACTGATCGAAGATGAGGAAGCAGTGCGCTTATTTGCAAAAAATGTCTTAGCAAACAAGGGTTACGATGTGATTGAGTTTGAGTCCGCTCTCGTTGCAAAAAATAGAATTAAAAAGGATCTCGATCGGATCGACCTAGTCATTTCTGACGTAATGATGCCTGGAATGACAGGCCCTGCTCTAATAAAAGAATTACATAGCATCCGCCCCAATCTTAAAGTACTATTTATCTCAGGTTATGGCGAAGATGCTTTTGAGGAAGTTTACGGTGAAAAGCGTGATTTTAATTTTATCGCTAAGCCGTTTAGCCTGAAGCAATTGGTTGCCAAAGTAAAAGACATTTTAAGCAAATAATGGAAATATTTATCCCAAAAAATATAACCTCTTTTGATGAGCTCGATATCAATCAAAGGTATCTAGTAGCTGCCCAGCGCGGAATTTTACACGAGATTGCAATTTGCCTCACCTCCGCGGACGAAAATTTCAACCCCAACTGCCAAGATCACTTGGGAATGGGTGCACTGCATTACTCATGCGCGGTTGGTTTTCGGCATATTGTAAAAGCCTTACTGGCTGACGAACGCATTGATATTAATTTAGCTGACAAACTAAATCGCCCGCCCCTACTTCACGCTTGGATGAGGGGCAGCAAAGAGATAGTTGAACTACTTCTGGATAAATATTTTGCCAATATGAACGAGGCCGCAGGAAGGCTAAACAAGCAGACTTTTCTCAACATTTTATTCTACGATCGCCAAGATATCCTAGGTAATCACTTGGATATACACCGTATCCTCACTGAATTAGACAACACCAAAACCGACCTAACCAGCAAGGAGATTCACTTACTCGGCCTCCTTAACCAACAATAAAAGTCTTGAACTCAGGAAATATATATAGTTAGATATATTTTGGAATTAGTTTTCAGGTAGGATATGAACCATAAATTACTCACAACCGTGGCATTAGTTGCATTGTCTTTGCAACTCAGCTCTTGTTCGCCACTTAAACCGGATCATCCCCAAGTAAAAGAATCTTTCAAAGAGCGCCGCGCACCACGAGATAACACTATGGCTGCCAGTGGTAGTTTAAGCGACCAAAAATCTTCGAACTTCCAACCGGTGAATCCTACCAAAGTTATCGATAACAGCCCAACCACCGCAACTACTATAGTACCGGCAGCAATTCCACAAATTCCTAGCAGCCTACCTAGCGCTACTACTCCTGGTAACTTCTTCGATCGTTTATGGGGGAAATTTAGCGCCATAAACCTTCCTGCCACCGCAACTAAGGTTGCCACCAGAAAACCATCTGAAGCAAATGTTGAACAAGGCAGCACCAGCAGTGGCTATAGCTACTACGATATGGCCAATGAAATTTTGCCTGCACACCCCGTCCCAAAAATTCAGCAAATGGCTGTAAAGACAATGAGTAGCGATTTTGGTTATTTATCTACACCCGACGGCTATAGCGTAATCAACGCTGCCCAAGCGCAAGATGCGCCAGCAACCACTCCACCAGCGATGGTTCCACCGCCCGTTCCAGGTGCACCAGCAATGGTTGCCCCCACCGTCTCGGCTCCGGCAATGCCGGATCCAACCGTGCTGCCGCCAACAACACCTCCTTCAGCTGACACCAGTTCTGCGCATATGATGCCAACAGCACATACCAAGCCAGCAGTTAATGCTTCTGGGCTTACTCCACAAGCTCCCGAAATGCCCCGTATGGATACTTCTGCGACACCAGTTGCAGTTCCTCCAGCTCCAAAACCTATGCTAGAGCAAAAAATTGAGATGCCTAAAGCACCTAGTATTCCTGCCAACGAGCAAATCAAAAACAACCATGCCCATGCTCCGGCTCCTGAGCTAAGCCAGATTCCAGCAAAACCTGCCCAGCATCAAGCTCAAGCGGTTGCTGAAGCGCCGAAAGCGGTTGCCGCGGTAAAAGCTACTAAAGCTTCTACCAAGAAGAAAGGTAAGCATAAGCATAAAAAGCATCATGTAACTAAGCATGTATCATCTCCCGGCAGAGATTCTGGTGATCCTTACACGCAAAAACCAATTCCCGCTGAAGTCAGCCGTCAGTTAACTGGGGATGAGAAAGTTACTGGTTATTTGAAGTAGGGTCTACTGCACTTAGTTTGATAGGAAATATCATTCTCGCGCACTGGCGCTGATATCAGGAATATATAATCCCGCACTATTATTTTGGCTGAGCCAAAAGCCCTGTATTACTCATAACACATGGCGCAATATTTATTCCGGAAACTAATACTTAGGCAAACAAAATTTAGATGTTTAATGCGTAAAAAGCCACCAAAGCACCTGCAACTGCAGCGAGGGCTAAGCTACCGATATAGCTAGATTTCTTCGACCTTTTATGCTCTTTCACGGTAAGTAAATAATTTTGCCCTAGCTCCACCACGTCATTAAAAGTGGCTAACGCATGGGGAAGCTTAATAATAAACTCACGTAAGTCTTGCGATGCTTCCTTGAGTTTGGCTCGGTAGCCAAAGTTCTGCTTCGCCCACTTCTTAATCCAGGGCTCCACCAACCTCCACATATTAACGTCAGGATAAATACTCTGCCCGACCCCCTCGATGGTTACCAACGTTTTTTGCAAAAGCAAAAATTGAATTTGTGGGCGCACATTAAAATCACCCGAGACATCCAAAAGCTGCTTAAGCAGCTTACCCATTGAAATTTTATTGACAGGCATACCCACCACCGGCTCGCCAATCGCCTGACAGGCTAAGGCAAATTTATCTTTATCCTCACTCGCGGGTATAATCCCATATTTAAAATGCAAATCGGCAATCCGGCTGTAATTGCGCTTGATAAAGCAATAGAGTACTTCCGCAACAAACAGACGATCCGCCTTTGCTAGCGACCCGGTAATGCCAAAATCGACCATTACTATATCACCATCCTTATCTACAAAAAGATTTCCGGGATGCAAATCAGCATGGAAAAATCCATCGCGGTAAGCCTGATTAAAAAAACTCGTCGCCAACTTTTTCGAAACATCTTCCAAATCATGCCCTTGCTTAACTAAAGCTTTTTTATCATTAACTGGGATCCCTTCCACCCAAGACATCGTCAAAACTTCTTTGGAAGTTAACTTCCAAAATATTTTGGGAATTTTGATCCCGCTGTCGCCCTTAACGTTCTCGCGAATTCGTTCGGCTGACGCCGCCTCATAACGCAGATCAAGCTCCATCTGAACCGTTTTCTCCAGCGATTTAATCACCTCCTTAAGGCGCAGTCTATAAGCTTTTGGCACAAACTTATTAACAAAGCCCGCTACAAAATAGAAAAGCGCGATATCTTGCCTAAACTTCTTGGCAATCCCGGGCCTTAGTACTTTTATCGCCACTAAATCCTGATTAATGGTTACCGCTCGATGCACCTGCGCAATTGAGGCAGCAGCCACTGGCTTACTCTCAATATCCTCATAAAAATCCGTGTACTTCCCACCCAACTCTGACTCAATAATTTTTAATACTTCGGGGGTAGAAAACGGCGGAAGTTTATCCCGAAGCAGCGAAAGCTCTTCAGAGATAATATCACCAGTAATATCGGGGCGAGTAGATAGTATTTGGCCAAGCTTAATAAAGCTCGGGCCGCTATTTTGCAGCCAGCCAACTAAATTCTTACCCAGGCGCTTTTCAAGACGGGGCGATTTTCTGCCGCTAGCAATCAACATGGCTTGCACTGGCACTCCGTGCAATAAAAGTGAAAAGCCAAGCCTAGTAAGTCGTAGTGAATTGACGAAAAAACTAATCATTATTTTTGATTCTGCTCCAGATCCTAACCTTAGCTAAGTACATAACTAGCGTAAAGATCACAAAGAAAATCATCACCTTAATTCCCAAACCTTTCCTAGCTTCCATTTCTGGTTCAGCAGCCCATTGCAAAAAGTCCACCACATCATGTGCCATTTGCTCAATCGTTGCTTTGGTACCATCATCAAATTGGACTTGCCCTACATTTATCAGTGGAGGAGTCATCGCCAACTGCCTACCGCCCCCTGCAAAGTATGGATTATAGTGCATATTCTCACCCACCACGAAGTCGGCAGGCGGCGTTTGGAAACCAGTTAGTAGTGAATATACATAATTCGCTCCATCTTCCCTGGCTTTAATAATTAGTGATAAATCTGGTGGCAACGCACCATTATTAGATGCTCTTGCTGCCTGGTCGTTAGCATATGGCCCTGAAAAATGATCGGAAGGCCGCGCCGGGCGCTCAAACATTTCGCCGTCATCATTAGGCCCATCTTGAACACTGTGACCAGCCGCTAAAGACTTGACCTCTTCCTCAGAAAAACCTATTTCCTGTAGGTTCCTAAATGCGATGCGCTTAAGTGAATGGCAAGCCGAGCACACCTCAGCATACACCTTATAACCACGCTGGATCGATTGGCGGTCAAACGTACCAAAAAAACCATCGAATTGCCAATGCATTTCTTGGGGCGGGAGCTTATCCACATCAGCAAATGCGGGGTATGCGAAGAGAACAGCGGCTATAACAATTAATTTCTTGAACATATAAATATATAAG
>JBIOER010000037.1:0-8982 GCA_044446225.1 Rickettsiales bacterium
GTGTAACTACGCTACTTCCCCTGCATCTAGCAGGGGTCCATAGTGCGGCTTGCACTAAATGTGGATCCACGCCTCCGCGCCACTTATGTCCGGGATAATTATTGAAGCACGTGTTGTGGTTAACTTGAAAATTAACCGGTCTAAAAAGCGCAATTTGGGTCATCTAAGTGACTTCTATATTTCTAGCAACGGGGGGACTTGAGAAAAGAATTTTTGTAGTTTTATTTGTGGGGGGGAATTGCAGGCCATTTTTTGTCTTATATTAGTTTGCGCAGCAAACAACTTATTACATCACCCTGAAGCAACATAATAGTATTTGATTATATTCAGGCGGAGATCCAGCTTTCATGCGGACGCAACACCCCCACAAAACCCATACCAATCACTCTGCAAATACCCATCGACCCAAGAATAACCGCTTAGTTCTACCCGCACAGTATTATAAAACCATAGAGATGGATCGTAAGGCGGTAACTCTGGCATAACCTCATAATAGCAGCGCATGCGCTGCATCCGCTTCAGGTAATGTGAAGTCAAAAAATACGGTTCACTCTCCCCAAAAATCTCCTCAAGCAACTTGCGCAAATAGTTAGTAGGCGGCAAAATTCCCTGATGCGCCGCGTATTTTTTTAGCAGCGCAACGGCGCAGTCAATAAACCGGCGATTATTACAAATGCGTGGCTTAACAAGCCGCGTATCGCTCCACACCACCCCAATTATATCTGGATAACTAAGAAAGTCCGCATGCCCAATATTGGGTAGCAACTTAGCAACCAGCGAGTGCCCCGAATTAAAATCATCATAATCAGCTGTAAAATTTTGGTGCGCCCAGGTATCAGCAAACGCATGTGATGCAATCCCGATCGCATAGCTATTGCCACTCATCAGCGCCTTATCAAGTTGCAAGTGAGCAAGTGGGTTATTAGGCGTAGTTGCAGTTGATGAAACTTTGCCATCAAGCCGGGCGTCATGCTCGCCGCCCGGAATAAAATGCCAGGTGGCGTATATTCTACTTAAGTCAGCCAAGGGCATCGACAGGTCAAAACTCTGAGTGATTTGGTTGCTAAATACCTTACCACTACGTTTGCATAACACATCATACTTAGTCGTGTTATCATCCACATACTGACTAGAGTAGGCAATTTTATAGGCATCTTCCTGCGAAAACCCGCCGAGTTTTGCCAGCAAATAATTAATGTAATAGTGAAATTCAAAATCCATAAACCCCATGGTATAACTACTTTCTAGGGAGGTTTAAGTATTAAATTGCCATCTGCTGCTCTATATTTTTCTCAAGATTTTGCACAACTGTCTTTTTAATGAAATTCAAGGTAACTAAAGTATCCGCGTGCTCCACAGACGGTACACTTAATGCAGGAATTAACGCGCCAATTAGCTCCCGCTGCCCAACCACCATATTAGCCATGTGCTTAGCATATCCCTCAGCGCTCTTAAACATTAGGTCTTTACCGTTTACTTGGAAGTGAATATCATCAACTTCCATGCCAATAGCCATCAATTCTTCTGCTCTTTTTAACATAGTCTGATAAATTTTGTCAGCAGAGATTCCTGAAATATTTGTGGCCGCTATTTGTAGGGCGCGCATACTAAGTCTTAATTCATCCTGCTCTTCGCTCCTCACGCCATTGCCATAAAGGCTAGAGCACAAACCTTCGATCAACTTTTTAGGTGTTTGTTCAAAAGATTGTAAGGCCTTACTAAAATTTATTAGCCTGCAATTGGGTAAGGCTAAATAATTTTTAGTTATATTATCCGCATCCCCCACCAACGCCCGCGCTAAAAAAGCCAGCTCTTTTCCACTAACTGCGTTGCGCATAAATATGTAACTAAGCATCTCCCTGTCGTTTCTTTTTACTTCAAAGAATGCTTCACCTTTTACTCCATCAACTTGAAGATCATTTATAACTTCAACTTGCTCCCCTATCAACTCTCGCAAAAGCCCACTTGCAACATAATAATTGAAAAACTCGTATCTCTTATCTTGCTCAAGATAAACTTCATTTAACTGACGATCCTTAGATCGCTCCATATGAGTTACAAATCCAAGTGGTTCGCTTTTATATAATGGGGCTTTTAAGCAGGCGGATACTTTTACTGATTTCATAGCGGATCATAGTTTTTTTGGTACATTATTCTAGCATTACCGATTGAACTATAAAGAATTATTAACGTGACTATCATCAAGGAAAAACTCCCTGACCGCTCCCATTACCAAATTATGATCTGTCATTTTATTGATTTTCGAACGGAAAGCCGCGGAATTTTCCATCCCCGCGCTATACCATCCCAAGTGCTTACGCGCCATCGCCACCCCACTGATCGTACCATAATATGCAATCATCTCTTCATAATGCTCAAGGATCGCCTCAAGCTTTTCTTCAATAGTAGGATCAGCAAGCTCCACTCCAGTTTTAAGGAAGTGCGCCACCTGATTAATCAACCACGGCTTGCCATAGGCGCCACGACCAATCATCGCGCCATCCGCGCCAGACTGCTTAAGCGCAGTCGTCACATCTTCTAGTGTCTTGATATCACCATTAACTACTACGGGAATCTTAACTGCTTCTTTTACCCGTCTAACAAACTCCCAGTCCGCTGTACCAGTATAAAATTGGCAGCGCGTACGACCATGCACCGTGAGCATTTTAATCCCCGACTCTTGAGCAATTTGCGCAAGCTTTGGCGCATTTAACGAACTCTCATCCCAGCCTTTACGCATTTTAAGGGTAACGGGAATCTTCACCGCCTTAACGGTTGCTTCTAATATCCGCGCCGCTTTTATTTCATCGCGCATTAAGTGCGAGCCTGAATAACTACTCACCACTTTTTTGGCCGGGCAACCAAAATTAAGATCAATAATTTTGGCACCCAAATCTTCATTGAGTTTAGCAGCTTCGGCAATTACATTTGGCTCACATCCTGCAAGCTGTACCGAGGTCAACCCTCCTTCTTGATCAAATTGGCATTTTTGCATGGACTGGCGGCTTTGCACTATCATCGCTCTTGACGCAATCATTTCCGTTACCAAAAGTGGGGCGCCAAATTTACGCACAATTTTTCGGTAGGGCTTATCCGTAATGCCAGACATTGGGGCAAGTACTACGGGTGCGTCTAATTCATACTGATCTATCTTTATTGCCATAATTTCTAATGTTGCATTTATACAACTACAGTGATTTAAAATAAGTGATTGCGGCAATTATCCTTTATAACTGGCATAAAATCAACTATTTTCCGCCCAAATTTTGGAGGCTACCATGAAAAAATATCTAATGACTCTTACTATGCTTGCCATCACGAATGCAGCAATTGCCGCTGAAACACCCACTGTAACACTTAGTGGCAAACTTAATACTCAGTACGGCTCTATCTCCAACAAAGGGCGCTTTAAGAATGCGGATAGCTCTCCAACTGGTGCCTCACTTAACAACAAAGCGATCGTTAACAACACTAGAATTTTCGTTGATGCAGAAGGCAAGGCACCTAATGGCTTGAAATATGGGGGACGAATCGAGCTTTTTGCCGACGCTTCAGCAAGTACTTCCGGCAACAAAAATATCGCAGATAAAACTTACCTATACGCAGAGTCGATGTTCGGGCGTCTTGAAGTAGGTGCCGTAAAAGGCGTCTCCAACCAAATGGCCGTCTATGCTGGCTCCATTGCTGCGGCTACTGGCGGAATTGACGGCGATGCAAGTGACTGGTTCCCAGAAGATCCATTAAACGATGGCTCTCTTCCTACTGGCGCGACTGGAAGCGACTATTATTATACTAGGTATCAAGTCTCTCCTGGTTTACCTACCTATACCGAATATGCATCATCCGCTAATAAAATTAACTACCTCACACCTAGAATTGCCGGCTTCCAAGTTGGTTTTTCTTACATCCCAGATATTCAGCTTAAAGGTACTGTATCGCGCATGCACACTGTAACTCATCAGCAAGGTAAGGGTTATAAAAACATTTTTGATGCTTCTGCTTCTTATGAAGGTAAGTATTCCGATGTTTCTTATGCTGCATCGATTGGTTTCGAAGCAGGTGATGATAAAACATCATCTATTGGCGACGTAAAAAAAGATCTAAGAGCATGGGTTGCTGGTGCACAAATTGGCTATAAAGGATTTAGCGTTGCTGGTTCTTATGGCTCATGGGGCAAAACTCTCACTCCTGCTAACCCGACTTCTGGTAATAAATATGGTACTCAGCATTGGACTTTGGGTGCAGCTTATGAATACAAAGATGCTTCTGTGAGCTTAACTTATTTCGAAAGCAAGCGCGGCAATGCTTATGCTGATATATTCCCAGTAGAGTTTGACGTTACTAAAAATAAGTTCAGCATGCTATCAATTGGTGCGGATTATAAATTAGCTCCTGGATTTAAACCCTACGCTGAAGTAAACTTATTTAGCTTTAAGCGTCAAGCAGAACCCTATAATAACAAAGGTAATGTAGTATTAATTGGAACTAAATTAGCTTTCTAGTTTAAACAAGGAGCCAAGTAGGCATGAAAAAAATTATACTAACAGTTGCGGGCATAATGCTCGCAACTTTTGCATTTGCTGAGGAAGCACCCAAAGTAACCCTGGGTGGATCGTTAGACACCCAAATTGGCTATCTTGAGCAACAAAGTTTATTTAGATACCTTAACTTTCAAGCGTCGCCCGGCAACTTATTAAATAGCGGAGCGATTGTAAATAACACTCGTATTTACATTGATGCACAAGGCAAAGCATCACAAGGCTTTACCTACGGAGCTCGCCTTGAACTTTATTCAGATGCTTCTCCCAATGCCGATAATAGAACAACCTCGCAAATCGGTGATAAGATTTATGGCTTCCTCGAGTCCAAGTACGGCCGAGTTGAAATCGGCGCCGTAAAAAGTTCAGCTAATCAAATGCGGATTGATGTATCTTCAATCGCCCGCGCTGCTGGCGGCTCAGACGGTGACTTAACCAATTGGCTATCCATAAATAATGGGATTGATAATGGCCAGGTGAGCCTCTACACCCGCTTCCAAGAAACACCAGGAACCACCACTTACGCCGATTCAATAACCACCATAAACCGTGTGAATTATTTTACACCTAAATGGTCAGGTGTGCAGTTGGCCTTAAGTTATGCGCCTGATGTTGAAATGATTGGAACAGTGCAACAAACCCATTTAGTACTAAAAAATTCTGGCGCCAACGTTAGAAATTCCCTCGAAACTACTTTGTTATATGAGGGAAAAACTTCCGAGCTTACCTATTCACTCGCTCTAACTGGCGAAGTTGGCAAAGCCAAACCAGGAGCAGTAGCTCGTAACGACATCAAAGCTTATATGCTGGGCGGGCAAGTTGGATATAAAAATTTAACTTTCGTTGCATCATTTGGAGATTGGTTAAAAAGTGCCACCCCAAAAATCCAACGACCGGGGGCTAAATTCGGCTCGCAAAATTGGTCATTTGGAGCAGCTTATGCTGACGATAAATTTGGCGCCTCAATTGGTTATTTCGAAAGCAGGAAAGGCAACTCGTACGTTGTATCGCAAGCACCATCAGATATTACGTTACAAGATCTAACCCGCAATAAATTCCGCGTCACTTCAATTGGCCTAGACTACCAACTAACTCCTGGGCTAATGCCTTATGCAGAGATAGATTTTTTCACCTTTAAGCGTAGCGGACAGCCGGTTAACAACCAAGGTACTTTATTCCTCGCTGGATCAAAGTTGAAGTTTTAGAATTCACCCCATGGAGCCGACGATATGCGTAGAACCAAAATAAGCAGCATTGCCATGCTGCGCTGCTTGTTTTTCATGATGCGCCACATGACGCAGTTCATGCGTACCAATGTTTTCTCCTAATATTGTTGCAATATCGGCAAGAATTTCATCCTTGCTCAAGCCTTTTTTGAATGATGCAGCGGCAAAACAGCCTCGACTAATTGAACCCCACCAGCTTTGCTCGATCCTCGCCGCATATTTCTGAGAAAGCACTCCGATAAGTCTATTCATACTATCGCTATCAGTTAAATTAATCTTATCGCCAAATTTTAGTATTGCATCACTCATAGTATTAAATAGGCGCGTGGCCATAAATGCCTTTTCTTTATCCGCCAAAGAGTTTTCATCAATTCCTGCCGTAGCATAAGTTTGATGAATAATTCGTGAAACAATCGCCACCCCTTTTTTCAAGTTATCGCTAGCATTATTATTGTCCGAGAAATGACTGCCATGAATCAATTGCTCTACTTTATTTTCGTACTCTTTATACTCATGCTCAAATCTTTGTTCTTCCTTAGCAATTAAATTTTTGCCTTTTTCCAAAGCATAAGCGAGCGACCATAAAACTGGCGTCATATATTCGTAAGCACTACTTAACAGAGTGCGATCTTGGTAGATATGCGCAAATATTGGAATACCAATAAACACCCCACTAAGAAAACTACAAGCCTCATTAAGATAATAAGAAAACTTTGCACCTGTTCTTTTTTTAATATGCGCACCAATATTTTGCATGATGCGCTTTCTATTGGCGGCTTGATCCTGTTTACCACTATCACCATCATCGCTGGTGGTGAATAAATCTAAGCCAAATGCTTCTTTTAGCGCCGTTACTTTGCAATGATCAGGCGGGGTTAGAGTAACCGTAGAGTCAATCCCATTAAGCGCTTCAACATAACCAATTTTATTTAGTCCAGATAAGAAAATTATAATATTAGGAATCTCGACAAAGCCAATGTGATTAGCCCCATAACCATTTAACATATGCGGCAAATTACTTTTTTGTACATGACTACTCATGATTGATGAAAATTCATTGATGGTCTTAGTAATAAAATCTGCGCTAATTACAAACACCTGAAGTTTACTGATAATATCGTCAATGTTGAGATTATGATTGGTTACTAGCTGCGGGTAATTATTTTTTGTATCATCTATATTTATTGTCACGCCTTGCTCACCTAATTTTTCGCGAATAGCTACTTTAAGTTTTTCGGTGCGTTCGATAATTAAATAACGGGCAAGTGCTTTAAACATATTCATCGAAGCGTCAACTACCCTGAAGTCATTTACTGTGGAAAAATCATTTATCTTTTGCTCAATCATAAATTTTTCCCATGCGGCCACTACTATGTACCCAATGGTTTTCACTTCATTACCCAGCGATTTTTTATCTATAAGACCCAGACCACAAAGTTCTTCCAAGTATTCATTTAAGTCAGAATAATGGGCATCAAAGTAAACTAAAGTTTCTGCAATTTGTTTGGAGCGATTAAAGAAGTAGCGCGAGAATAGAGTCGTGGTAACAAACAACATATTAGAGTAAACTTGGCTTAGGGTATCACCTTCCTCAAAATATTGGCTTAAGCTAATTCCTGGTAGAACACAAGCCAGATAGTTATAAATAGTCGGCTTATAAGATTCAGTCCCCACCTTGTTAGTCATTGCGGTGATAATATAAGTTTTGATGTAATCCATTTTACTTACATCAGCACCTTTTTCTACATCGTCATTAACTTGATAGCTCATAACATGGGTGCTTAGAGTGGTTTGTAAAACTTCAGGGAGTAATCCGCTCATCTGCGCATGATTGACAAAGCCCGACTCCAAGCGTAACGCCGTTAGTTCAGCCGTAAATTTCCTGGAATAATCCGCAACATCTGCTGTGTTTTGCTCTAGCTTGGGATTTTTAGTAAGAGTAGCATCTTCAAGTTGCAGCATAAAATCCTCCTGATTTTATTATTTATACAGCCCAATATTGATTGATTGCAGAGCCTCCGCCCAGATAAACTGAGTTTGAAAAAGCTCTAGCGTCATGAGATATTTGCGTTATAGTCGCCGAATCAATATTTGCATTGGCCGTCCCCAGTATAGATACGATGTCGTCCAAAATGATTGTTTTACTTAATCCCTCCTTAAATGATGCCTCCGCCCAACATCCTCGATAAGCTGCCATAAACCGACTTTTAACGATTCTATCCGCATATTTCTTGGCGACTGTTTCAATTACTCTTTCTATTTTTGCTTGATCATCGAATTGAATGCGATTATCTAGTCGTAACAAAGCATCACTGAGCGCATTAAATAATCTAATAGTTACAAAGGCATTCTCTTTGTCAGATAAAGATTCTTTAGTTATATTGGCTTTGAAATAAATCCTTTCTAGCGTTTTGCCAATTATGTTAATGCACTGATTGAAACTCTCATCCCCAGCGAGATGCTCGCTCTTAAGCGTATCCCCATCAAGACCAATGATAGAAATACGATTTTTTTGGAGTAACTTCTCTATTTTGCTTTCATATTCTTTATACTCATCAGCAAATCTTTTTTCCTCCTTGGCGATCAGTGGCTTCAACACTTGCTCCACCAAAAATACAACTGCAGCTGCAATTGGCGTGATAGCGTAACTATAATAACCAATTACCTTATCTACCTGGTAGATAGATGAGAAAAATGGCAACCCTCCAGCCAACCCGCTGAGTATGCTTAGAAACTCATCTAAGAACCAAGGGAATTTAACGCCCACTCGCCTTTTTACATGGTTTCCCACAAAAGACATAATTCTATTTAGCTCAGCATTAACAGAATCACTAGTAAATATCCTATATGATGTTAACTTTTTCTGGAGTTGCCTGGTAACCGTAAGATCTTTGGAATAATCTACTGACCGATCCGAGGTGCTCATATATTCATCTATTGCTTGCTGGCTAAGCCCGCACCTCCTAAGCGCATTTAAAAAATCAATAACATTAGGAGTATCTCTAAATCCTTGGTGGTTAGGTCTATAAAATCTCAACACGTTGAGTACAGAATTTCTACTCTCTAATTTTTCAGTAATGGATTTAGAAAACTCCCCGATTATTTTTTTAGTAAATTCATGGCTAATTTCTACCGAGGGAAGATTAGTAATTAGCTCTTTGATGTTTATATTATATTTATGAATCAATCCTACATAATCTATTTTAGTAATCTTAGGA
>JBIOER010000038.1:0-8699 GCA_044446225.1 Rickettsiales bacterium
ATTTACAGTTGTTCCCCTGCATCTAGCAGGGGTCCATGGTGCGGCTTACACCAAAGGTGGATCCCCGTGTTCACGAGGGTGACAAGCTAGGAGAATGTCATCTTCGCGCAGGCGGAGATCCAGCTTTCATGAGGCTTGTTGGTATGGGACAAACCTTGTAACCCGCATAAAACCTGGATACCTGCCTGCGCAGGTAAACAAAAATTCCCCCTGGTATCTACGGTGGTTCCCCTGCATCTAGCAGGGGTCCATAGTGCGGCTTACACTAAAGGTGGATCCCCACCTCCAGACATAAGCTGCGCCTCCCTGAAGAGGAGAAACTTAAATTTCATTCCGCTCTAGTGGGCGAATTTTATCAGGGACGTTAACCACTGGTTAACTTTTGTGTGCCATGATTAGAATATAACCAGTAATAGTGAGGGTGGTATGAAAAATAATAAAGATAATCAAATAAAGAAATTTGCTAATGAAATAGCAGATGTAGTAGTGAGTTCGCCAGGATCAAATAATGTGTTTCCTGAACCAAATAAAGTTAGTCATATCTGCGTTGATGCAGAAAGTGAAGGTGTTCTTTTGGATGTACTAAAGTTAAAACTGGAAGGTCATGGTGGTAAGACAGTAGTTGAACTTGCTGATGAAAAAGCCGATCTACCCGGAAAATTGAATCCCCAACTACTAAGGGCGAGGAGTGCTATTTGCATGGCGTTGAATGCTTCACTGGTGTATGAAGAGGCTAAAAAGGCCGGCTAAAATTAATGGATCTCATGATGCGCAACACACTGATAAGAAGCAAAAAACTGAGCCGTCACTCTAAGCCGCGACGGGCAAGAGCTGTTCATTTAAGTCATACTTGTAATCCGCTTCGGTTTGCTTGCGGATTTGCTCTTCGGAGACACCTTCGGCGATATACGTTAGTCGTAAGCCGCTTTCATCAATATCAAAAATACCTAAGTTGGTAATAATGCGGTTAACGCAAGCTTTGCCAGTAAGGGGCAAGTTGCATTCAGTAAGTATTTTGGGCGCGCCATCGCGAGTGGTATGCTCCATAATTACTACGACGCGTTTGACGCCAGCTACAAGATCCATCGCGCCGCCCATACCCTTAATCATCTTGCCGGGAATACACCAATTGGCGAGGTCGCCGTTTTGTGATACTTGCATTGCGCCGAGCACGGAAAGGTCGATGTGACCGCCACGAATCATTGCAAAAGATAATGCGCTGTCAAAATAAGTGCTATTAGGGAGTTCAGTTATCGTTTGCTTGCCTGCATTAATTAAGTCAGGGTTGACTTGCTGTTTGGTAGGGAAGGGACCCATGCCGAGCATGCCATTTTCACTTTGTAAAATAATATTAATTCCTTTGGGGATATGGTTGGCAAGTTCGGTGGGAATGCCAATACCTAAGTTTACATAAAAGCCATCTTTAAGTTCAAGTTTGGCAGCGATGGCGCACATTTGTTGGTTAGTCCAGCTCATAAATACCTACGCAGCTAAGGTTAATTTTTCGATTCGTTTTTCATGTTTACCAACGATTAAGCGTGTGATGAAAATACCTGGTAAATGAAAGGCATCAGGATCTAGGCTTCCGTTAGGAATAATTTCTTCAACTTCAGCAATACTAACTTCAGCTGCCATTGCCATGAGGGGATTAAAATTGCGCGCGGTTTTGTTGAAAATTAAATTCCCTTCGCTGTCAGCTTTCCACGCTTTGATAATGGCTAGGTCGGCCTTTAAAGCGGTTTCCATGATGTACTCGTGGCCTGCAAAATTTTTAGTTTCTTTGCCCGCGGCAACTAATGTGCCAACACCAGATTTGGTATAAAATGCTGGTATGCCAGCGCCACCAGCGCGAATTCTTTCCGCTAGCGTTCCTTGTGGGTTTAGCTCAACTTCTAATTCGCCAGAAAGCAATTGCTGCTCAAAAATTTTATTCTCACCCACATAAGATGAAAGCATCTTTTTAATCTGCCTATTTTTAAGCAAAATACCCAGGCCAAAATCATCCACCCCACAGTTGTTACTGATGACGGTAAGGTTCTTCACCCTAGATTCTTTAATTGCCATAATGAGATTTTCAGGGATGCCGCAGAGGCCAAAGCCACCGGCCATAATCGTCATGTTATCATGTAGTACATCTTGCAGCGCGGCTTGAGCAGACTTAAATACCTTTTGCATAGTTAGCCTTAAATAATGAGGTTGGAGTATACCATGAAAAATCCGAAATACTATCTTTTCAATATGTTAAGTGACAAAAATTGGTCGTTTAATTTATTTTGTTTTGGCATGCAGTAGCTCATCTCTGCGCCTGCGTGCTGCTTATATCTGGAATAAATTTTTGACCGCCGCACTAAAATATAATCAAATACTATTACTTTGCTTTATGGTTATGAAATAAGTTGTTTGCTACGCAAACGATATAAGACAAAAAATGGCCTGTAATTCCCCCACACAAATAAAACTACAAAAATTCTTTTCTCAAGTCACCCCGTTACTAGAAATACAGAAGTCATAAAGATGACGCAAACTGCGCTTATTAGACCAGTTAATTTTCAAGTTATCCCACCTCTCATTTTGGCTGAATCAAAAGTACCGTAGTGCTCATAGTACAGGCTTCAAGATTTATTCCGGACGTAAGTAGCGCATCCGCGAGGACGACAAACTTTATATGTACATTATATAATGGTTAATTCTGGTTCCAAGGCATTTTGGCAATAATGCGGGCGAGGCCGCAAAAGCCAGTGAATCCCGCGATGGCTAAGCCAACACCAATTAGGCCGGTCAGTAAAAACCAAACGGGGGAGAAAATCGTACCGAGCACACTAAAGGTGATTAGTAACAAGCCGAGGGTTAGTTGAACTTGGCGGTCAAGCGGGAGGAATTTTTTTCCAGAACTTGCCACGGTTAATCCAGCTGCTTTCCAAGCTGTAATGCCGCCTTCAAGATTATATAGGTCAAGGTTGGGGTCTTCGGCAAGTAGTTTTTCGCACGCTGAATTGCCGCGCCCACCTTTAAGGCAATGGATAACGAGCTTTTTGCCTACTGTTGATGGCAGGGCAGATTTGCTGACGCCACTTAGTGGCAACAACGTTGCTCCGGAGATATTTTCAGCAGCATGTTCGGCAGGTTCGCGCACATCAACGAGCACAGCTTCGTCGTTATCAAGCCATTTTTTTAGGGTTTTTGCATCAATGGTTTTGAGGGGCATAAATATTCCTACGGTATATTGACATCGTATTAGGAGCATCTAAGGTAGTCAAGTAATCGTTCGCAATTTTAGGAGACTTTCATGAGCAAATTTTATCCCGATATCACTAAGCGTATTAGCGCGAACATGAAAGTTCTGCGTAAAGATATTGCCGATACAATGCAGGGTTTTTCAGTAATGGCGCAGGCAGCCACCAAAGATGGCGCGCTTGACAAAAAAACTAAGGAATTTATTGCACTTGCCATTGGTGTTTCAACTCGCTGTGATGGGTGTATAGGATTTCATAGCGAGACTCTAGTGAAGTTAGGTGCTACTCGGGCGGAGTTTGAAGAAGTATTGGGTATGGCTGTTTATATGGGTGGTGGTCCATCGCTGATGTATGCAGCGGATGCGATGATGGCGTTTGAGCAGTTCTCAGCAGTGCACACGCCAAAAGGGGAGTAATACCAATTCCAGTTTTTAAATTTATTGACTCAGTTTTTAATGTTTGGTAAAATCGACTTATTAAACGAAGTAGATATGAAAAACGAAAATTTCATTGTAAACCATCTGAATGCCAACCTGGCAGCTTCGTTCGCACACCTACATCGTTGGCTATAAGCCACAAGTCATATCAGCAAGCATTCATGCTGGCGTTTTGGAATCAACTCGAAGAAATAACGCTGCAATAAAAAAATCAAAAAAATAAATCCGCTTAGTTAGCAAATAATTTCATCATTGATTTCCCCCGTTTAGCTGGGAAAAAGAAATATGAATTATCGCTTTTGCAAGTAGTTCGTAATTATACGTTTTGCCAATCCAGCACCAATGCGATTTGCAAGAGTGCTTTTGCATACCTAAGCCTTAATAAAAGGTAAATAAAATGAATAATATACTTGATAAAGATGGGTTAACCCAAGATACCGCTATTGCCTATAACAGCAGGCGCCTAGCGAAATTTGATCCCACATTTGGTGACGGCGGCTGCCAAGGTAGAGCGCTGATAATTCTGCCGATGGTGCAAGCTTTTCCAAAGTTTGCAGATCTCCCATCAGTTAAACAAGAGTTCCTTAAGCTATGTTATGTCTTGCAACCTAATCGAGAAGATATGCTTGATGAGATTGGGATCATAGTTGATGAACAGTCAGGAGAAATTCCTGAGCTTAACGAGTGTAGTAAAAAGGTAGCTGGTAAAATTAGAAAGGACATGCTTAAGCAACTTAGTAAATTGACAATTGACTTGGTAACCGAACAAGCTCAGGCATCTTCTTTATCTACACTCGGTTTAGGCGCCATACTAAATCACCGCGATATTCTCACCGCATCAACATCTGTTGAGGCGATGATGGCATTGCAAATTTGTGAGGCTCAGAACATCCCCATACTGTTAAAGTTAAGGCGGATGGAATACATGCCACTGACCAATACATTTATGTGTGGCTTTGTTGAATTATTACAACTGAACTACACGGGAACCAAAATAGCAGGAGTTAAAACCCCAGCTTTGGTAATTGAAGGTTACTCGCTTAAAAGTGAGGTCGGTGCCAATTTGCTTACACCAGAAATGGCGGAACTTAATAGTGCTAATGGTTTTGATGAATACATTGACAGACTCAATACCTTTGGCTTATTTAAAGCAATAGAGTTGGACGCTATCCTTTATGACGTGGGGAGAAAATTCACACTGCCAATAGAGAATGATGGGAACCCAATGAACTTTAATCATGATTACGTAGCATATAAAACGTTAATTCGCCAAACAGCATGCACGCCATTTGCAGTGCAGCACTTTTATGCATCTACTGTAGAGGTGGAGTTAGCGGATGTTATGAAGCGAATTGGCTTAGAAGGTAAGGAATTCAAAACTGAATGTAATACAAGTAGAAGGGTGGTGTAACATGAAAATATTTTTCGGGCACCCACGTGCTTTATTTCTGATCGCGTCTTTACAAATGTGGGAATCGTTTAGTTATTATGGCATGCGTAGCATCCTCATTCTATTTCTGACCAGCTCATTACTTTATAGCGATGATAGTGCCTACACTTTGTACGCCGTTTATATCAGCCTAATTGAGATAGGCGGTGTACTGGGTGGGTTTCTTGCCGATCGCTATTTTGGCGCGAGGAAATCAATCTATATCGGTGCACTCGTAATAACGGCAGGCCATCTAAGTATGATGGCCATACCGTTTTCTGAGCTCTGTCTCTTTGTGGGGCTAAGTTTAATTGCTGCGGGAAGTGCGTTATTCCGAGTAAATTGCGCCACACTCCTAGGTGAGTTTTACGAAAAAGATGATCCGAGGTTACAGGCGGGCTTTACCGTTTATTATAGTGCGCTCAATGTCGGAGCTTTTTTCGCAACTATTTTGTGCGGGCTTTTAGGAGAAGCATTTGGCATACACTACGGATTCTCACTTGCAGGTTTTGGCATGTTAATGGGGTTGATTATGTTTGTTAGTGGACGAAAGTTACTTGAAGATAAGGGCTTAAGCATCAATACCAAAAACACAAAGTCTAAGCTGGGCATCTACTTAGTCATACTCACCATACCATTGTCATTTTGTGTGATTAGCTACGCTGAGTTTACTATGCATATGTTGCCGATAGTTTTGCTGGCAATACTTTCGTATGTGATGTTTAAAGCAATGTCTGATCATCCTAAACGCAAAAAAGATATCTTACTAATACTTGCGGCAACCATTTTACTCAGCTTGTTTTATGCATGTGAAGAACTGATAGGAAGTAGCTTGGTATTATTTGCGGAGCGGTTTGTAGATAGAAATATATTTGGTTTTACAATTCCTAGCTCTACGCTTAACAGTGTTAATCCAATTACCATTATTATCTTAGGGGCTATTTTGTCCACGGTGGTGGTAAATCGGCGGCATGTTTTTGATTCGTTTAGGTATATTGGTTATGCTTTTCTAATTATGAGCGGAGCATTCACTTTATTGCTGCTTGGTAATTTGGCGGCGCTAATTGGCGCTTTCATTCTAATTTCAGCAGCTGAATTGTTTATAGGTCCGGTGGTATATGCGTTATGTACCAAGCTTGCGCCGAGCAATATGCGCGGGCAAAGCATGGGTATAGTAATGCTGGGCTATTCACTCGCAGGACTGATGAGTGGTTATTTAGGGAAATATCTAATGGTTAGTGATGAGGGAGTGAACAGTTTTTACTCAGGATTTACAGCAATTGGAATTGTTACCGCTGTTAGTGGACTTCTGCTTGTAATTGGAGTAACAATAGGCAAAAAAATATTGAGGCAAATATGATTCAAATAGCTTACCAACCCATTGAAGGGATGAAGAAGTTGGACACTAATGCTACTTTAGTAGTTGGTTTCAAAAATAATATGCGTTTAAGTCTTGATATCAAATACGGCGAAGTAATAAAAAAAGCTATAGGTTCAAGCGGCTTCCAAGCAACTCCAGGAGAGAGCTTTGTTATTTATAATCCCCCCGGCTTAAATATTTCGCGAATTATTGTGGTGGCCTTAGAAGATGATCTTCGCGAAGTTGGTCGCACCATCTATAAAGCGATCGCTAAGTTACCATTTTCCGAGGTTCACATTGTAATTGAGGGGGACGCTGCTGAGATTGGTTATGGCATTCTTGATGCATCGTGGACTTTTAATAAATATAAAACTAACCCGCCACTTAAAAGTTACGTGATCGCACTGCATACCGACGAAGACGATGCAAAGTTTATCAATTACCAACACCTATTTAAAGGAGTGTTTTTAGCGCGTGATCTGGTGGCTGAACCATCAAACGTATTGACCACTACCGAATTTAAAGATCGCTGCTTACTCTTGGCAGAGCATGGCATTGAAATTGAGGTACTTGAGCAAAAGCAGCTTGAGGAGCTAGGAATGCGCGCGGTGCTGGGAATTTCTAAAGGAAGTGTTTTCCCGCCTTATGTTATTACGCTAAAGTATAATGGTTCTTCAGATGTGCCAATTGCATTGGTTGGTAAGGGCGTGTGCTTTGATTCGGGGGGAATCAGCCTGAAAAAACCGAATAACATGATGCAAATGTGCCATGATATGTCTGGCGCAGCAGCGGTGGTCGGTACACTTCTTGCCGCAGCGTTGCAGAAGCTGCCAGTAAATGTTGTGGGCGTGATTGGTTTAATTGAAAATATGCCAGCAGGTAATGCGCTTAAACCAGGTGATATCATCACCGCTATGTCTGGCAAAACAATTGAGGTCATTACCACAGATGCTGAAGGCAGATTGTTACTGGCGGATTGTTTGTATTATACCCAGCAAAAATATCAGCCCAAAGTTATGATTGATTTAGCGACGCTTACGCCGGAAACTATTGGCTGTTTAGCCCACGAGTATGCGGGTATGTATACGGACAGTGATCTACTGGCCAACCAACTTTATCAAATTGGTGTTGAATCTGGGGATAAGGTTTGGCGGTTGCCAATGGGCAAGAGTTTTGCCAAACAAATAGAATCCAAATACGCTGATGTTAAAAATCTTGGGATAGAGTGGGGTGGTGAAAACGCCGCCGCCGCAGAGTTTCTCCGCCACTTTACCAATGATTGTAAAGCTTGGGTGCATCTTGACATCGCAGGTGTGGCTTGGAATCATGATATCGAAACATTAAACTACCAAAGTATACCAGGGTATGGGGTGAAGTTATTGGAAGGGTTTTTGAAAAGCCAATAGTGCTAACGAGAAAAAAATCCCAGGATTTTATGGTAGACGGTGTTACTAATAAATTTAGTGTCATTATATAAAGTTTGTTGTATAATGCGAAGTATAAGCAATGTAATGGTGGATTACTATGCCAGTTGAAAAATATCTCGACCCTAAAAATGATGTGGCTTTCAAAAGGATCTTTGGCACCGAAAAACACAAAGATTTGCTCATACATTTTTTAAACGACATCCTGAGCAATGAGGATAAAATTGAGGATGTTGAGTTTTTAAAAACCTTCCTGGACCCCGAAGCGGCATCGAAAAAACAAAGTATTGTCGACGTTTTATGTCGGGATGAAAAAGGCGTGCGCTACATCGTAGAAATGCAGGTCGCCCGGTCATCTGGCTTTGAAGAAAGAGCGCAGTATTACGCAGCGCGTGCTTATGTAGATCAAATGAAAAAGGGCGGCGCGTATGAAGGTCTGAAACGGGTGATATTTTTGGCGATCACTGATTTCGTCATGTTTCCCAATAAAGCCGGGTACATATCGGATCATGTAACGTTGGATAAGAAGGATAAAGAACACGATTTAAAGGCGTTTTCGTTTACATTTATAGAGTTGCCGAAATTTAATAAATCAAGAACCGAAATAAAAAAGTTGAATACTTTGCTTGAGAAGTGGTGTTACTTTTTCAAGTATGCGCCGGATACATCGGAAGATGAGGTGGATCAGCTAATAGGTGCGGATATCGTAATCAAGGATGCATATCAAGTGCTTAACCGTTTTAGATGGAGTGATGAAGAGCTTTTGGTTTATGAAGGTGAAGTAAAGCGGCAAATGGATGAAGACGCCATCGAGCG
>JBIOER010000039.1:0-8615 GCA_044446225.1 Rickettsiales bacterium
ACACTTAATATAAGTTGTGTTGTTACACGATTTTAACTTAAGGATTGATATGAATAAAGATAAAAAATTTTTTAATGATGTAACAAAAATGGCGGGTGATGCATTCGCTACAATGTTGCAAATGAAAAATGAAGTATCTACTCTTGTAAAAGAACAAATCAAATCTTCTCTTAAAGGAATGGACTTTGTAACGCGTGGCGAATTTAATATACTAAAAAAAACGGTTGCAGACGTAAGTATGCAGCTTCAACAATTAGGAGGTCAAACCATGAAAAAGAAACCAGCAGCAAAAAAAGCAGTTGCTAAAAAACCTGCAAAAAAAACAGTTGCTAAAAAAGCTCCAGCAAAAAAGAAAAAGAAGTAGTATCTTATACTATGTATAAGATGCCACTATTTTTTGTTGGCTGTGGACATATGGGGGGTAGCATCGTTGATGGGATGCTAAAATCCAAAAGATTTGAAACTGAACAAATCAAAGTTATACTACCCTTCCATAGTCCCGATTCTAAAAAAGTCCAAACCCGCTATAACATCCAAGTTTTCTCCGAAATCCCCAAAGCAGTAGTTCCGCGCGCGGTAATCTTTGCGGTTAAACCGCAGACCTTTCCTGAAATTATCCCCTATTATAGTTCAGTACTACCCAAAAGTACCTTGATAATTTCCATCGCTGCCGGCAAAAGCATTTCATTTTTTAAAAAACATTTCCCCAAGAACAAGATTGTTCGTACCATGCCGAACTTAAATGCGATGGTTGGTTATGGATCAGCAGTGGGAGTTACTCAAGATGAATTGGATTCGTCTCAAAGACAGCTGGTTGAAAATATTTTTGGTAGTGTGGGGTCATTTTCTTGGGTGGATGATGAGAGCTTAATTGATGCCGTAACTGCAATTTCTGGCAGTGGGCCGGCGTATTATTTTTTATTTACCGAGCTGCTTGAAAAAGCAGCAATTGGTTTGGGATTGCCCGCAGGACTTGCAAAAAATCTCGCGCGGGAAACTTTTATTGGCAGTGCACATACCCTGGAAAATTCTGACCAAGCAGTTGCCGATTTGCGCGCTGCAGTAACCAGCAAAGGCGGTACCACTGAAGCTGCGATGGAGGTGCTTAGTGAGCCACTTAAAATTCTCATTGAAAAAGCAACAATTGCCGCGACCAAACGTGGAAAGGATTTGGGAAGTTAGTTACAAAGAGTGCATAATAAAAAATAGCTGCTAAAATAGCAAAGTTATTTGATGGTAACTTAATGTTGGATAAGAAAAGTTTTATTTTAGGTGTAGCTCATTCATTTCCTATTTGTATAGCGTTCACACTCATTTATGCCTCACTGGGTACATTAGGTCATGCTAGAGGTATCTCATTAGCTGAAATGGTGGTTATGAGCGCTGCGGTTTTTGCAACGCCGATCATGGCGTTTATTACTAGTAGTAATGATCTATCAATTGTCTCGGTAGTGATTGCTGCAATTATTTTGCAGTTTAAGTTTATATTGATGGCTACGGTATTACTAACGCGTTGGCATTATGATAAAAAGCACGCCATACCTAGTTTACACTTCTTGTGCGCAAGCACTTATTTAGTATCACTCTCTGAGAAAAATGCCAAAGATCCGTTGAGTTATTATTTGGGGGTATCAATTCCAAGTTATATCATTGCCTTGGGAGCAACTGCACTGGGATATTATATTTGGGATTTAGGTGCAGATCATAAAGCGTTTTTGAACGCACTTGCTCATATAGTTCTACCAGCACACTTTATGTGCCTGACTTTTAAACGAAAGCATGAAAAATTAACAGTAGTCGCTACGTTAATTGGAGTCTGCGCGGTGCCATATTTAGGCGGGGCAGGGACTAATATTATTGTTTGGGTGCTGATAGCGGCGGCACTAGTTTTATTGGAGGAGATGGTATGTGGCAAGCAATCATTGCAGCAAGTTTAGCGGTTTTTATTCTGCGAGTACTGCCGGCATTTTTCCCGAAATTAAAAAAACTCAATCAGCATCCTAAGATTTTGAAATTCTTGGATTACACCATTTGCTTAGTAACCGGTGAGCTGATTTATAATATCGCTTTTGGTACAGTTGAACCAGGTGATAAGTATATCTCCCAACTGGTGATTACGGTTATAGCTCTTACACTAGCGAGTGTGGTGATGATACGCACCGCAAAACTATCCTTAAGTTTACTCACGGCTTTAGGTTTTTTTATTGCTTCATATTTAGTGATTTAATTTCAACTAATCAATCGCGACTTTAGCTTTAATTGAATTAAGGCGGTCACGAATTGCCTCTTTGCTTTGTGGAAGGCTTTGTCCTGCGCTATCCATATCGAGAAGTTGTTGATATAAAATTGCCGCTTCTTTATAACGTTTCATTTGGTCATAAATTACCGCTAAATTATAACGATAATTCACTACCTCAGGAGAAAGCATTAATGCTTTCTTTAAATTTTTCTCAGCTAAATCAAATTCGCCAATGTGGGCGTAAATCATTCCAATTTGCGCAATGATTGGGCTGTAGTCAGGATTGTCAGCCTCCATCTTTTTAAGTTCAGTAAGAGAATCCATGGGATTCTCTTCGGAAAGCAAGAGCAGGTAATTGTTTAGCGCTTTTGAATAGTCGGGATTGATAGTGAGCAATTTTTTATAATACAACTTTGCTTCAGTAAACTGCTGTAACCGGTGGTAAATCGAGGCAAGTGCAAATAGTACGTTTTGATTATGATCATCCTTCTTGAGGGCTTCTTTATAAATAGTTAAGGCAGCTTCAGATTGCCCGACTGTAGATGCGCGATAAGCGGTGTGAATAAGGGTGCTAATATCAGTAGTGCTATCGAGGGGTTGAATCTTCAAATCAAAATTCGCAAATGAACCAACTTCATTCAGGGATTTAGGTAGGTTTTTTTTAGGTATGTCGTATTTGATGATGACATTATCGTCGCTACTAGGTTCTTTAATTTTAACGGGAGTAATGCTATTTCTATACTTGGATAAAATATCTTTATCCGAGATGGTGGGAATCTTATCAGCAATTGCGGAGTTTAAATCTTCCTGAAGTTTTACTTTATCGGCTGGATCCTGAGCATTCGCAAATGAAGTGCTCAGGAAGACCAAGGCGATAACTACGTAAAACTGCATCGTGCGTTTTATCCCTGAGTGCGATTGGCGTCATCACTCATCATTGGAGGGGTTTGAGTTTCCATTTTTGGTTTCTTACGAAACATTCCGGCAAGAACAAATCCAATTAATAGACCAACTAGTCCAGCACCGCCAATTTCCATTGTGGCGTTAGACTCAGCAGCAATTTTTTGTTCAGCCATGTGCGCTGCTACATCTTTTGAAGCAAGGTGAAGCGCAGCAATTTTCCATTCATGGTCATCGTATTTAATAGTCCCGGTAACGCTGCCCGTTAGTAATTTGCCATCCATAGTGCTGGTCATAAGCTTTCCAGTTAAAGTTGCAACACCAGGAGCAATATCTTTAACTTGCTCAACAGTAATTGACATTTTTGAGCCAGGAAGGATGTTCTTCAATGTTTCTAATTTAGATTTTGCAGTGGCGCCATCCATTTTCTCATCATTTAAAGTAACCAAAGTGCCGTCACCAGTAAACATTGAAGCTAATTGCTCAAAATGATTGTTGTTAAAGTTTTCAACAATTTTAGCGGTGAAAGCAGGATCTGCTTTAGGCATTTCAGGAAGAACGGGTTGTACTACTGCTGCTACTGCTGCATCGGCAGCAGGCGGAGTTGCCGTTGCTTCCGCTGGTGTTGTTACAGCTGCTGGTGCTGCTGGCATCGCTTCTGGAGCTGCAGGAATTGCTGTTGGGGCTTCAGGAGTCGCCGGCGCTGGAGCTACAACTGCTGGAGTAGCTGCTACAGTTGGCGCTGCTGGCGGCACGCTGGTCGCGCTCGCGTTAGAATAAGTAGCCAGTACTAGGCTAAGAACGATTAATGATTTTTGAAAATTAGTCACAAGTGCCTCATATATAGATGATTACTTAATAGTAAAACATTGAAGTGAAAGTTTGTCTAGTAAAACAATGTGTATTGGATAGCAATCCTTGCAAAATTCATAAAAATCATTACACTTGGCATATGATTTATAAGGTTCTAAGTGACGGAAAAACTCATCAGCAAAGTAAATACCCCAGCAGATATTAAAGGCTTCACAATTAATGAATTAAAGCAATTTGCTTGCGAGTTAAGGGAAGAGACCATATCAAAGGTAGCTAAAACGGGTGGCCATTTAGGGGCTGGCTTGGGTGTGGTTGAGTTGACTACTGCTTTACATTACGTGTTTAATACCCCCAAAGATCAAATTATTTGGGATGTAAGTCACCAAGTTTACCCGCACAAGATTTTAACTGGCCGTAAAGAGCAGATGCATACTATCCGTAAGGGTGGCGGACTCAGCGGCTTCGCTAAACGCTCAGAAAGTGAATATGATCCATTTGGAGCGGGACATGGCGGTACTTCCATCTCGGCTGCGCTGGGAATGGCAGTTGCCCGTGACCTTAACCAAGATACAAACCACGTCATTGCAGTAATTGGCGATGGTTCACTTAGTGCTGGTATGGCATTTGAGGCGATGAATAATGCCGGGCACTTAAGAAGTAAGATGATCGTCGTGCTTAACGACAATGAAATGTCAATTGCTCCTAATATTGGGGCAATGCATAAATATTTATGTCGTTTGACGGCGTCTAAGCCTTATTTAAGGATCCGCAATATGGCTAAGGACATTCTGCATCACATGCCGCCAAGCGTAGAAGACTTTACCAAGAAGGCCAAAAAATATACCAAGGATCTTATGATGGGTGGCAATTTCTTTGAAGAAATTGGGTTCCACTATATTGGCCCGCTGGATGGACACGATTTGGATATGTTGGTGGCAATTCTTACCAGTTGTCGGGATGATAATACCATTGAATCACCGATCCTCATCCATATTAAAACCCAAAAAGGTAAAGGGTTTAATTCGCCCAATAGTTGTGGCGAGTCATACCACGCGGTAACTAAATTTGACCTCGATACTAAAATTCTGGATAAGCCCAAGTCAAACTTCCCTACCTATACCAAAGTATTTGCCCAAACGCTCACCGAGTTAGCCAAAAAAGATGAAAAAGTGGTGGCAATTACTGCGGCTATGCCTTCTGGCACGGGTCTTAACCTCTTTCAGGACGCACTTCCCGCCAGAATGTATGATGTGGGTATGTGTGAACAGCATGCGGTAACATTTGCTGCCGGCCTTGCCTGCCACGGCATTAAACCGTTTTGCACGATTTATTCAACCTTCTTACAGCGTGGCTACGACCAAGTGGTGCATGATGTAGCCCTGCAAAATTTGCCAGTACGCTTTGCCATTGACCGGGCAGGGGTCGTTGGCGCAGATGGCGCAACCCATGCCGGGGCATATGATTTAGTCTATTTATGTAGTTTACCCAATATGGTGATAATGGCGGCCAGTGATGAGGCCGAGCTTGCGCAAATGGTTGCAACTAGTTATGCGCTGGACGACCGTCCAAGTGCATTTAGATATCCGCGCGGTGAAGGTTGTGGGGTGGCGATCCCTGAAAATCCGCAGCCACTTGAAATTGGTAAGGCAAAGGTGGTTAAGCAGGGTAAAAGGCTAGCGGTAATTTCTTTAGGAGCGAGACTGCAAGAAGTGATGAAAGCAGCTCAAGAACTTATAGCCGTTGGGTTAGATATTACGGTGGTTGATGCGCGCTTTGCCAAGCCGTTTGATGAAGAGCTGTTTACCAAAATTGCCCAGACGCACGAAGCGCTGATTACGATTGAAGAAGGTGCGATTGGCGGCTTCGGCTCGCATGTGGCAAACTTTTTTGCCACTGCTGGTTTGCTTGATAATGGGCTTAAGTTCCGTAGTATGTTCTTACCCGATTATTTTATGGATCATGAAACCCAAGAAAAGCAGTACGAAGAAGCCGGTTTGGATGCCAAAGGCATTGTTAAATTGGCGGTATCGCTTTGCCCGCCTGCATCGCAGATCAAGCGCGTAGCCTAAATTAATTTCTCATGCGGCGGCAGTGGCCCATCTTTGTAATGTTGCAAAAGTAGGATTAGCCAATTTGTAATCGAGTGAGCCGTTAAGGAGACAAAATGTGTGGGGGGGGCGGCACGCACCGCCTGAAGGCGGTATAAGCGTGCGGCACACATTTTTTTGACTAACACGGCGAGGTAGTGATTACATAAAAACTAGCACGTATTGGAAGTTTAAAACATTTCAGCCTTCCTTCGCAACAACTGTTGCACTTCAAATGTGAACTCACTTAAATCCATATCTAGCTCCCCTGCATCTAGCAGGGATCCAGCTTGCAGCCCGCATAAAACCTGGATACCTGCCTCCGCAGGTAAACAAAATTTCCCCTGTATATGTTTTTTAGTCTACAGCAACCAGATTGATGACTTAAGAGATGGTATAATTTGAAAACGGCGAGGTAGTGATTACACAAAAGCTAGTACATATTTTTTTGTTTCTCGATGGATTGCTATAAAGAGGTTGTTGATAACCCTACTCCTTCTCATCCGCAATGAAGCCAGAGATTTGTGAGGTCCAGAGCTTAGCATACATCCCTTTGCGGCGAACCAGCTGGGCGTGCGAGCCATCTTCAACGATCTGCCCTTGATCGAAAACAAGTATGCGGTCCATCTCGAGCAAGGTCGATAAACGGTGGGCGATAACAATTGTAGTTTTTCCTTTCATCAATTTGGTTAAGCTATCTTGAATATAGCGCTCGGTAATTGAATCTAGCGCGCTGGTTGCTTCATCCATAATTAGAATCGGGGCATTCTTTAAAATCGCGCGAGCAATAGCAATGCGCTGGCGCTGGCCACCAGAAAGTTTGACGCCGCGGTCACCCACCTTCGACTCATAGCCATGTTCAGCATGGACGATAAAATCGTGGGCGTGCGCCTGCTTAGCTGCGGCAATTATTTCCTCACTTGTTGCGTCTGGTCTACCGTAAGCGATATTATCGCTAATAGTGCGGTGGAAAAGCGTTGGATCTTGGGGAATAAAGCTGATGTTGCTGCGCAAGCTATCTTGGGTAACTTTGGCGATATTAACGCCATCAATGAGAATCTCACCGAAATTAATATCGTACAAGCGGGTGATCAAATTCACAAAGGTTGATTTTCCGCCCCCTGAATACCCCACCAAACCAACTTTAGTTCCCGGTTTAATTACCACGTTAAGATCGTTCATGACCCCTTTGTTTTTTAGGTAACTGAAATTGACGTTTTTAAATTCAATTTTACCTTTGTTAACTTTAAGTTGCTTGGCATAGCGCGCATCTTTAATCTCAATTGGTTTAATTAAGGTGGTAAGTGATTCTTCTAGTATCCCAACGTTTTCATTAAACAAGGTGAGCTCATTGGATAGGTTCCAAATATCCATCGAGAAGCCCAAGACAATTGCCATAACCAGTGCGAAGTCACCGACGGTTACTTGTTCTAGGCGGTAGAGCTCAATCACTGTATAGATAACCACCCCAATCATAATTGAGTTGGTAATCCCTTTGAGATAATTATAGCAATTCTCTGTCCACAGCAATTTAATCTCAAACTGCTTCATGTTTGAAAGGGCGTGATTATGAATGCCATTCTCAATATGTTGATTGGCAAAAAGGCGGACGTTAAACATGTTGGTGATGGTGTCAACCACCATGCCTACCATGGTGCTGCGCTTTTTGGCGTATTCGGATGCGCGCGCTTCAATTTTGGGAGCGGCGTAAATGCTAATCCCGCAAAACACTATCACCCATATAGCAACTGCAAGTGCAATATAGAGGTTGATCGTGGTGAGTAAAATAATTGGCAGCAAAATCGAGAGGAATTTGCGGTAAAATTCCACTATCACCATACGGATGATTTGATCGGTTGCGCGAGAAGCATCACTGATGCGATTGGAAATTCGCCCGGCAAAATTCTCAGCAAAGAATTTTTGCGAGTGCTGCATGACGTAGCGATTAAGTTCTTTTATTACGCTAACCTTTAGCTGCGGGAAGATTTTCATCATCAGGAACTCGTTGCTGCGCCACGCCAGGTTTAATCCCTCCCAGAACAGGAAGTAAAATAAAACGTACCAATAGATTGAGTCAAAGTCCTTGCTGCTGGCAGCATTGACCAAATTTTTGATTAATAGCGAGTCTATTACGTAGACAAAGCTTACCAGTGATAGAACCATCGCGAGTAAAGAGATGGGTTTTCTAAGCGGTTTTGCTGCTTCCCAGCAGAATTTGGTAACGGATATTCCAGGTTGTAATTTCATATAAGTGAATTTCGATAAAGCCCTACAGGATATACCGTGAGATTCTGTATGTCAAGTACTTATGTTTGTGCTGAGTTGGGATAGTAAGTTGTTTGCTACGCAAACTATATAAGACAAAAAATGGCCTGCAATTCCCCCCCACACCCTTCCTTGCAGGCCATTTTTAGGGAGCGCTGCCGCGCTCGAAGGAAAGGGGCGCTTTCTTATTTTTGTTGCCTTCGGCAACCACAATTGATGACTTGAGAAAAGAATTTTTGTAAAATTTCCCCACACCAACAAAACTACAAAAATTCTTTTCTCAAGTCTCCCCGTGGCTAAAAATATAGAAG
>JBIOER010000040.1:0-8543 GCA_044446225.1 Rickettsiales bacterium
CCCCTTTCCTTCGAGCGCGGCAGCGCTCCCTAAAAATGGCCTGCAAGGAAGGGTGTGGGGGGGGAATTGCAGGCCATTTTTTGTCTTATATGGTTTGCGCAGCAAACAACTTATTACATAACCGTGAAGCAAAATAATAGTATTTAAAAATTTATTCCGGACATGAGTAGCGCGTTCGCGAGGACGACAAACGTTAAACTTCACTTTTCTCTATTGGGCGAGTTCTATCATTTACTTTAAAGAAGCATTAACTCCCCTGACATTAGAACAAATGGTAAATGAAAAAATATTTACTAAGTCCTTAATCCGCCATTAACTGCGATTACTGTACCAGTGATGAATCCTGCTGAATCATCCGCCAGGAATACTACCGTACGGGCAATTTCAGATGTTTCACCAAGCCTTTGTACCGGGACTTTGGAAATGATTTGTTTAAGCGCCTCTTCAGGAACTGCAGCCACCATTTCGGTATTTATATAACCAGGTGCAATTGCATTAACTGTAACTCCAGAGCGCGCAGCTTCAAGAGCCAATGCTTTGGTAAAACCTTCGATCCCTGCTTTAGCAGCTGAATAATTGGTTTGTCCCATCATTCCATTAGCATTTACCGAGCTCATCGAGATAATCCGGCCAAATTTATTTTCGCGCATTTTCTCAATAACGTTACGGCACATGTTAAATGCCGAACTAAGGTTAGTGGTAATTACGTCGTTCCAATTATCGGCGGACATTTTGTGCATCATGCCATCACGAGTAATACCAGCATTGTTAACCAACACCTCGACGTTACCACCAAGAATTTGCTCAGCTTGCTGAATTGCTTGCTGGCATTCGTTAAAGTTTGCCACGTTACATTTCAAGGTTTTGATACCGGTTTCAGCTTCAAATTTCTTTGCTGCTTCTTCATTACCCGCATAAATTGAGCAAACATTAAAGCCTGCTGTTTTTAGAGCCTTAGCAATCGCCCCACCAATCCCTCGAGTCCCACCAGTTACTATCGCGCGTCTTCCTGCCATTTTATCCTCCTGATTAAATGATGATTATCTTTCAATACACATAGCAACACCCATACCGCCACCGACGCACAGAGTTGCTAGGCCTTTTTTAGCGTCCCTTCTGTTCATCTCATGTAGAAGCGTAACTAAAATCCTTGTCCCAGAAGCACCAATTGGGTGCCCTAGTGCTATCGCACCACCATTAACATTAACTTTGCTGGTATCCCAACCAAGTTCTTTGTTAACTGAAATTGCTTGCGAAGCGAATGCTTCGTTAGCTTCAATCAAGTCTAAATCCTTAGCAGTCCACCCCGCTTGTGCTAACGCCTTTTGCACGGCAGGAATTGGTCCTGTACCCATAACCGACGGGTCTACTCCAGCTTGAGCAAAGCTCTTAATCGTACCAAGAATTTTAAGCCCTCTTTTTTGCGCCTCTTCGCGGGTCATAAGCATTACAGCTGCAGCTCCGTCATTAATACCAGACGCATTACCTGCTGTAACCGTTCCATCCTTTTTAAACGCAGGGCGAAGCTTAGCCAAATCCCCAGCCGTCACGCCACTACGAATAAATTCATCGTTAGCAAATTGAATGGTTTCTTTCTTGATCGTGACTTCTACCGGGATGATTTCATCTTTGAATTTCCCAGCTTTTTGCGCTGCCTCAGCTTTGTTTTGTGAATCAGCTGAAAATTTATCCTGCTCTTCACGAGAAACTTTATACTGATCAGCCACGTTTTCGGCAGTAATTCCCATGTGGTATTTATTAAACACATCCGTTAAACCATCGCTAATCATAGTGTCGACAAACTCTGCACTTCCCATTTTACAGCCATTTCTAAGCTGCGCGCAGTGTGGAGCTTGACTCATATTTTCTTGCCCACCGCAAATCACGATATTGCTTTGACCAGCCATAATTGCCTGTGCACCAAGGGCAACTGACCGTAGGCCTGACCCACAAACCTGATTAACAATCCATGCTGGAACTTCCTTAGGCAAACCCGCTGCCATCGAAGCCTGGCGTGCTGGATTTTGCCCCTCACCTGCCGCAAGGATTTGCCCCATGATTACTTCTGTAACATCATTGGCAGGAACTTTGGTTTGTTCCAATATTTTTTGAATGACGGTAGCCCCCAATTTATGGGCTGGCAGCGAAGATAGCGTACCATTAAAATTACCTATTGCTGTACGCAGCGCAGCGACAATAACTACATCGTTTTTCATTAAATCCTTCCTATATGGGCGGTTATGGTATACACTTATCTTACTTCAACCAACAAACTTGTAAAGCTCATTAGAAATTTTTGTTTAAATGTCTGATAATAGTAATTATTGCAAATCCTTAGTAATCGTCTTTAGCATCCATATGGTGATGTTTTTTGGAGTGCTTGCAGCTGGAATCTACGCCAACTCTTCCGCCTTACTAGCTGATTCATTAGACTTTATTGGCGATGCAGCCAACTACGCTTTGACATTTTATGTCATGTCAAGAGGAGTGGTGATGCGCGCTTCAGCTGCTATGCTTAAAGCAGTTACCATGCTCGCTTTCGGCGTACCAATGCTGATCTACGCACTCAGTCAGTACAGCGGTGAAGTTGTGCCCAATTCAGAAGTAATGAATGCCAGCGGATTATTAGGCTTGAGTGCCCATTTAATTTGCGTATACTACCTTTATAAATTCAGAAAAGGCGATAGCAATTTACTATCGGTGTGGGTGTGCACTATAAATGACCTCATTAGTAACGTGTTGATCGTAATTGGCGCGTATCTAGTTCATACCACCAATTCAATTGTACCGGATATTGTCGTGGCAATAATAATTGTGGCAATTGCACTTATCGGGGCTTGTATTATCTTCGCTCGTGCACTAAATGAGATTAAAGCTTTTAGGCTTAACAAACTGCAAGAATTAAAAATATGAACCACTTAACTCCCAAGGAAATTGTTCAAGAACTGGATAAATACGTTGTTGGACAAAAGGATGCTAAAGTTGCTGTTGCGATCGCGTTTCGCAATCGTTACCGCCGTAAACTAGTAGCCGATGAAGAATTGCGAGAGGAAATTTACCCTCACAATATTTTAATGGTAGGACCAACTGGGGTTGGTAAAACAGAAATTGCCAAAAGACTAGCCAAACTGATCAAAGCTCCCTTCTTAAAAGTTGAAGCAACCAAATTCACTGAAGTTGGTTATGTGGGGCGCGATGTTGATTCAATCATCCGCGACCTGGCAGAAATCGGCGTTTCTCAAATGCGTGAGCGCATGCGCCAAGAGGTGGAATCTAAAGCAACGCAGGCGGCAGCTGCGCGCATTATAGATGCGTTGGTCGGCGAAAATTCATCCCCTGAGACCAAGGCAAAATTTTACGAAAAATTCAAACGCGGCCAGCTTGACGACAAAGAAATTGAAATAACCGTAAGCGAAGCCCCCAACCAACCAAGTATGCCAATGTTTGATATTCCAGGCGGACAGATGGGCGTAATGAACATCGGCGAAATGCTCGGCAAAGTAATGGGTGGAGCAAAAACTAAATCCGCCAAGATGTCCGTCAAAGATGCTTTTAAAGTCGTGCTAAAAGAAGAAAGCGATAAGCTCATCGACGAAGAGAAAATGATCCTTGAAGCAATCAACTCAATCGAAAATGATGGCATCGTCTTTATCGATGAAATCGATAAAATCACCGCCCGCTCTGATGAAGCAAAAGGCGGAAGCGTAAGCCGCGAAGGTGTGCAGCGTGATTTACTCCCCTTACTTGAAGGCTCTACCGTTGCAACCAAACATGGGGCAATTAGAACCGACCACATATTATTCATCGGCTCAGGTGCATTCCACTTAGCCAAACCTTCCGACATGCTACCCGAATTACAAGGACGCTTACCAATTCGCGTAGAACTATCAGCGCTATCAGAGGAAGACTTGGTGAAAATTCTTAAAGAACCAAAACATAGCTTGATAAAACAGTATGCTGCTCTGCTTGCAGTCGAAAAAGTGGCTCTAGATTTCGTTGATAGCGGCATCAAAGAAATTGCCCGCATTGCCTTTGAAATCAATCGCGAAGTTGAAAATATTGGCGCACGCCGCCTACATACCATTTTGGAAAAACTTCTTGAGGAAATCAACTTTACCGCGAGTGATAAGCCAAACACCACTATAAAAATTGATAAAAAGTTTGTACAAACAAAATTAGCTGATATAACCAAGAAAACCGATTTGGCTAAATTTATTTTATAGTATGGATAACGCAACTATCATTACCCTCGTTTGCATCATGAGCTACCTTGTCGGCTCAATTCCGTGCGGCTTTTTGCTCGCCTATAGCTATCAAGGTCAATTGATTACCAAGAAAGGATCCGGCAATATCGGCACTACTAACGCAATGCGCGTAGCAGGGAAAGCCGTCGGGATTGCCACCATGATTAGCGACGTATTAAAGGGGGTTATCCCAACCATGCTTGCGGCAAATCTTTTCCAGCATAACACACTAGCAGTATTGCTTTGTGCATTTTTGGCACTGGTTGGACATATGTACCCAGTATGGCTAAAATTTAATGGGGGTAAGGGAGTTGCAACTAGCTTAGGAATATTGATTGTGATCGAACCTACCCTAGCTCTACTTGCCGCATGCCTTTTTGCACTTATTGCGATTCCTTTCCGTTTAGTATCGGTCGCATCGCTGACTACTTCACTAATGGTAGCAATTGCTGCCTTTTTTATCTCCACTCCGCAAATTGCGATATTTTTAATTAGCATCACCGGGCTGATCTTTTTAAAACACAAAGAGAATATCGAACGCATCTTCAAAGGCGAAGAAAAGAAGTTGTTTTAGTCTAGTTCCTCAAAATCAACCGCAAGTGATGCAAGTTTAGCAATCACATGCTTGATATCAAATCTTCCCTTACCCCTACCTCTAAAAAACATACCATGAGAATTAAGACTGGCTGTTTCATCCTTATCACTATTACCTCTTCTGATGAGGTCAAGAACCTCGCCGCCCACGCAGTAGGCAAGCGTCTCCGATGGATGCCCATCATCTGACTCAATAGTGGGCACCCCCTCTTGAATAATCACTTCGCTATTACGAAGTCCTTGCTTAATCACATCCATCGAATGGCGATGCTTTTTATTTATCGCCAGTACTTCCGCCCCACTTCTAGCCGTGATCATGCCCATACCATAAGTGCCGCGATCAGCTTTAATAAACACATATGGTTCAAAATCTACACCGTACTCTTTATATTTTGCTTGGACTTTTAAGACTATTTCATCAACATATTTAGCCACACATCCTAAGCCTTCCTTATGGCGGAAATCGACTTTGCTGCAGTCCTTGAAATATGCTGAAATAAGCCACGGGTCGATTGAAAATTCTTGAGCAAAGTCTTCTACCACCTTAGCGTAAGCAGTAAAGTGCTTAGTTTTTTTACGGTTATGCCAGCCGAATTTGATGGCAGGAATTACCGTTTGTTTGATCCCCACAATTGCATCAGGAATTTCGGTGGTAAGGTCATTATTAAGCACAATTACATCCGCCTCAAACCCAACCATGATCAAACGGTCATGCTCTTTTTTCACCGGATAAATTGAAATCCCTGCATCGTCAAAATGCTGCTCGCGGTCAGTAAATGGCGAACCAAGTCGATTCTCAACACCAGCATCAGCAAACATCTGTTGCAAAACCTTAAGATTTTCAAAATATTTATGGTTACGGGTGAAGTTCTCGGGGATAATAACCACCTTAGTATTCTTCGGGAAGCGGCTACGCAATACTTGCGAGCCTTCTTGAATGGCTTCTGCTACAAGATTATTAAATCCTGCCGGGAAAAGATTGGTATCAACCGGAGACAGTTTAAAGCCGGCGTTTCTGATATCAATTGAGGTGAATAATGGCGGCTCTTTAGCCGCATAATAATTATCAACCCAGGCGACAATTTTCGACTGACTTTCCCGCGCGAAATTATCTAAATCAAAATGCGCCCTGGAGAGTTTATTAATCACAATATACCACTTTATATATAGATATCGCAGCTATTGCTGCGGTATCGGCTTTTAAAATATTATCGCCCAATTTTACACAATGGCAATTTTTATGTTTTTTCATGAACGCAAATTCGCCTGCGGTAAATCCTCCTTCAGCGCCAATAATCAGTGCGTCATTACCCGCTTTAAATTCCTTTAGTACTGCTGGCATCGGCTTGCAATCCCTCGATTCATCACCTAGATATATAGCGCTAAAATTTGCAAATTCAAGGCTCTCTAATTTTCTGAATTCATGAAGCGTGGGAATGTTAATGCGCTCAGATTGTTCTGCTGCTTCAATGGCAATTTTATACATTCGCTCAAAATTAAAATCTTTAACCACCGAGCGCTCAGTAATTATCGGGTAGATATCCGTTATTCCCAGCTCGGTAGCTTTTTGAATAACGGTAGGGTAGTTAGCTTTTGCCGGAGCAAAAACTAAGCCCAGCTTATTCGTGACAACTGGTTTTTTAGATTGCCGTAAAAGCTGTAAGAAACACTTTTTTTTATCTGCGCTAGTTATTTCACTAACCCACTCACCTTGCTTGTTGTTAAATAGGGCGACGAAATCTCCTGCTTTTTTCCGCATTACAGTAGTCACGTAGTGCGCCTGCTCATGACTCAAAGAAATTTCAGAATTGGCTGCAAAATCTTCTAAGTAAAGCCGGATCATACGTCCTTATCTTTAGTTGTTTCTTGCGCAACCGCTGATTTTGATTTTTTCTTTCTTGAAGCAACTACTTTCGTTTTCTTCTTAGACGACGCAGTTAGGTACTTAGCCTTTTTACTTTTTTTGGTTTTGATATTTTTCTCAACAACCTTCGCAGTAATAGGAATTACTTTTGGTTGATCCTTAGTACTTACCAACTGCGGTTTTTCCATTCTAACTTCCGGAACGCTTTGTAATGGAATTTCCTCAAACTCACCTTCCTCAAACACTTCTTCTTTCTCTTGATCGGCCGATATATATTCAACCGGTGAAACTTCAATAGCTTCAAACACACTGGTGCTGGCAACAATAAATGTCTGCGGTCGTTTAGTCATCCTCACTTTTTCCTGCTCTTCGGTCTTCGCTAGTTGATTAAAGATTGAGCGCGTGTTCCTCGCTAGCTTAACTTCATCTAATTTTTTATAGCCATAATCAAGCAATTGGATCATGTGATTATCGCGCGCAACGGCTGAAGAACCACCCAAAACTGCCGCCACCAAAATACCGTCTTTTTTGCTAGCAGAGGTAAGCAAGTTAAATCCTGAAGCATTGGTAAAACCAGTTTTAAGACCATCAGCAAATTCGTATTTTGATAATACCCGGTTATGGCCAGCAATTACGCGTCCATTATAAATAAATGACTTTTTAGAAAACAATGGGTAGTACTTTGGAAAATCTCTCCTCACCGCAATACCAAGGCGAACTAGATCATAGGCCGAGGTCTTTTGTTCCGTATCTGGCAGGCCGCTGGCATTTTTAAAAGTGGTATCTTTCATCCCCAGTTGGTGCGCAACTATAGTCATCCTTTTGGCGAATTTTTCTTCGCTTCCGTCAATTGCTTCGGCAAGCACTACTGCCGCATCGTTTGCCGAGTGGATAATTAATCCCAAGATTGCATCCCGCACGGTGATTTTTTGCCCTGCCCGTAAGAACAATTTGGTTTTAGGCATAAGCGATGCCTTAGTTGAAACAGGAAGTTGTTGCGTATAGGTAAGCCTACCGTCTTCAAGCGCCTCAAAAGCCAGATATAACGTCATCACTTTGGTAAGTGATGCTGGGTAAAGTTTGGCATGGGCGTTCTTTTGATAGAGCACATCACCAGTTTGTGCATCGACGACCAATGAAGCATAGCGATCATCCTTAGTGAAGTCGTGAAAGCCAAAGAAGCGGCGCCTTTTTGCATCAGCATCGCTGACAATGAAGCTGCTGATAAGTAAAATCAATACTAATTTGAACAGATGTTGCAATTCTTTCTACTAATTTTGTTATGTTATGTAGCAGTTGAACCGCCCTATTATATATAAATATACTGGTATCGCTTTTCTGTAAAGTTTTGATCAAAGAGAAATGGTGATTTTCTGAGATGCCACAAAACTGGAATTGCTATTAAACCTCCACGTCAGAAATCGGGTGGATATCTAATTACCCCCGTGACGCAGTTTCAGGGACACTACCTACCGATCATCCCTATATCACTAACTCTACTCGCAGCAGCCACTTGGCTTAGGGAAGATGAGCTTCCTTTGTTAATATCTGCAACAATAGATTCTTGTTGCTCTTTCGTTTCTTTAGGAGGGATATACATATCGTTTTCGAGTCGCCAATATTGTTTGGCTTGGTCGTCAGTTACTTTCGCACTTTGATTTACTTTTGCTTGCACGCGCATTTGTTTTTTTATTTCCTCTAGATCTTTTGCTGTTTCGGCAGAAAGTGGACTCCGAAATTTTATACCAGTCTTGTCCATTATAGCAATAACACTATCATGGTACTTATTCGTAGAATCACTTGCAGTTAATGTGATGTATTGTTTATCTATATTACTAATA
>JBIOER010000041.1:0-8137 GCA_044446225.1 Rickettsiales bacterium
AACCATTGTAGAGTAATTAGCCTGGCAAATCAAAAGGGTGGCGTTGGCAAAACGACTTCCGCAGTTAATATTGCTACAGGCATAGCTGCCATTGGTAAAAAAGTCCTTATTATTGATTTAGATCCTCAAGGAAATGCCTCGACAGGTATGGGTATTTTGCAAAACCAAAGAAAGTTTAATAGCTATAACTTGGTTATGTCAAACGAAAATCCCCGAAACCTCATCCAAAACACTATGATACCAAATATCGATGTAATACCTGCAACTATAGACTTAGCAGGAGCAGAAGTTGAGCTTTTTGAGCTGCAAAATAAAGAGTTGCACCTTAAAAGCCGGCTAAATGAATTAAGAAATTTATACGAATTTATTGTTATTGATTGTCCCCCGTCTCTAGGTCTACTCACGATAAATGCTTTGTGCGCCACCGATTATTTAATTATTCCTCTTCAGTGCGAATTTTTTGCGCTCGAAGGTCTTGCCCACTTAACCAGAACGGTAGGCTTAATTAAGAAATCACTAAACAAAACCTTAACTGTACTTGGTATAGCCCTTACAATGATTGATAAGCGCAACAAACTAAGTACCCAGGTTGAAGAAGATGTAAGAGAGAATTTTGGTGATCTTGTTTTTGCTACGTCAATCCCGAGAAACATCAAGTTATCTGAGGCACCTTCACACGGAAAGCCAGCTCTAATCTATGATAGCAAGTGCATTGGCTCGCTTGCCTACATGTTACTAACTAAGGAAATTATTAACCGCCTAAAACTACTAAACGATAATGAGGAATATCATGAAACAAGAGAAAAGAGCGTTGGGTAAGGGCCTATCAGCATTACTTTCCAACGTTGACCTAGATGCCAATCATAACAACGATAATTCGACCCAAGTAGTTGAGCTAGAAGTTGACTTAATATCTCCCAACCCTAATCAACCACGCAAGAACTTCAGTGATTTAGAACTCAACGAACTTGCTGCTTCAATTAAATCTTTTGGAATACTTCAACCGATTATTGTAGTAAAAGTTAATGATTCCTACCAATTAGTAGCGGGAGAACGGCGCTTAAGAGCTGCTAAACTTGCAGGACTAGCTAAAATTCCCTCGTTAGTTAAAGATCTCGAAGCACAGGAATCATTTGAATTAGCTTTAATTGAGAACTTACAAAGAGAAAATTTAAACCCGATGGAAGAAGCTATTGCTTATGATAAGCTCATGACAAGCTATAACTACACGCAGTTAGAATTGTCCACCAAAATTGGAAAAAGTAGAAGTTATATTGCTAATACGCTTCGCTTGCTCAATCTTGATAACGAAATCAAATCTAAACTTATGGATGGTAAAATTAGTGCAGGGCACGCCAGGGCTATCCTCAAATCAAGCGAACCACAAAAGTTAACCGATCAGATAATTCAGCAAAACCTCTCTGTAAGAGATGCCGAACGCCTTTCTAAAACCCGTAATTTGTCTCATTTTGATCATGCACAGAAACATCCAGTAACCCGCGACCATGATTTACTTGAAATTGAGGAGATGCTAACGACGAAGCTAGGAATAAAGGTACAAGTTAAGGATACACCCAGAGGTGGCCAGGTTATCATCAACTTTAATAGCTTAGAGGAACTTGATGGAATTATTCAGTTACTAGCGGCTTAATTTTTATACCTATCTAAATTTATCGCTAAAGCGTATTTCATCAAACTTGCTTGTGATTAGTGTACTTGAAATGTTTAACTTATATGGCAGTTGACATTCACCTATATGCCCACTATAAGGCAAACTTAAACTTTGACTAGTTGTGGGTATCTCTATACAATTCATGCGAAATCTAGTAATGAGCATGAAAACTGAATTTGAATATTCCATCAAGACCTCTCGTGATACGTCACCCGCAAAACTTAAAATTATCGACGGATTAAGAAGGTATAACGCAGCTAAACTAGGCTATTGGGGCAATTCTACCAATATTACCATCGAGGTGTACAAAGATAAAGTTCTTGTCGCCGGGATCATTGCTTACTATGCTGGGTACTTCTCGAAGATAGGTTGGTTATGGGTAGATGAAGAGCACCGCAGCAAAGGAATTGGCTCAAAACTTCTCCAGCTGCACGCATCCCACGTTAGGAAGAACGCTTGCACTATGGTCTATACAGACACTTTTAATCCTCAAGCAGTCAAATTCTATACTACTAATGGTTTCCAGCAAATTGGAGTTATTGAAAACTATATAAACTCTGAATCTTGCTACTTCCTCAGAATGCTTTTATAGTTGCCACTCACTATTATTGCAACGTTCATTTATTCTTTCTTGTATTAACTGTTTATTAATAGTTCTTAGGTAACCTATAATTAACCGCAACATTAATGGAGATTTTATGAAAGCGTGTAAAATTCAAATATACAACCTTGAGAATGAGTGTAAACGTCTAACTAGTACCATTCAAAAGTTACTTAATCCCACAATACGTGCTGAAGATTTTCTAAGGGTGTTAAAATCTACGGCGAAAGACTTGGATCATTCCGTTACCGAGTTGCATAACTTAAGTAGGGACTTAAGATTGCATAACATGAAAGAGACGAGCACGATGCTAAGTGCTGTGAAGCATGACTTTGCTCATTTCAGCAAGACAATTTGGAGTGATTTCATTCAACCTATTTCACAAAAAGCCCTAGTGGTAACCAAGGATACTATCGAACGGGTACGGATGTTTCTAAATCAGCTGCTAGAAACAATCAAAAATGATATAAAAAATTTACTAAGTGTAGATAGAAGTCTGCACGCAGAAAACCCACATAGTAGGAATTTCATGAAAATTCATGTTGTACATAAAAAGTACGAGGGAAAAAAGAAAGGCGAAGTAGCAAAGAAGCCCGGAGAGTAATTCAAGATGTCGGCTTACTAGTAAATGAGTTGAGCAATAGCTTCATGACGTGCAATACTTCCCTAAAATGAAGAATTGAAAGGTATCTAATAGCCTTGCAGTTCGGATGCTCGCAACTAATTTGGGAATCGGCAAGTCTAATTAATAAATTTTATTAAATTCATCTGCTTTAAGGCTCGCGCCGCCCACCAAAAACCCATCGCAGCAAGAGATCTCATCAAGCTGGCTTGAGTTCTTCGCGCTAACCGAGCCACCATAGAGCACAGGGGAATTTACTATACTTTTGATGGTAGTAATAGAATTCTCAATCTCTCTGTTCGTTGGAACAAGCCCAGTTCCAATTGCCCAGACTGGTTCATAAGCAATAATTAGGCTATCATTATACTCAACATTTAAAAGTTGCCTGGCTAAAATTTCGTTAGTTAACTCAGACTTATACTCTTCTAATGACTCCCCAACACACAATATTGGTTTTAGCCCCACCTCTAATGCCCTTTGCAGTTTAGTATGAATCTCCACGTTACTCTCCTCGGCCTTTACTCGACGTTCTGAGTGCCCAATAATTACATATTCACAACCAATATCTTTTAGTTGCTCAGCACAAACATCCCCGGTAAAGGAACCAAATGTTTCACGTGAAACATTTTGTGCGCCAAGTTTAATTCCAGAAGTATTAATTAAAGACTGCACAATGGACAGGTGTAATAAACTAGGACAAATCACTATATCATAATCTAAAGATGGCTGGATTGCTTTAGATAGCGCAACTGCATCTGCTGCATTTAAATTCATTTTCCAATTGCCAACTAAAAGCTTTTTCATCTTGTACTCTCTAGCATTTGCGAAGAGGATAAGGTGAGAAAATGAGTTAATAGCACTTGAGGGTCAAGAACTCCCGATTTACACTTGCTCTCAAGATTAATCAACTCAAGCATCTTCATTTTTATAAAATCAAGCTTTAGAAGCCGCACCACTCTAATTAAATTATCCTTCTGTTTAAAAAACACTGGGGGGCTTAACTTGCCAACGGCCGCATCAACAGAGATTCCCGCCTCAGTAGAACATAAAACCTCAAAAACTCGGTAAAGGTATTTTTGCATTACTCGAATAATTAGCATAAAATTAGCATCTTGCGACATTATACGCGAAAGTTGTTTCTGCACATTTTTATGGTCTTGCAATACGTAGGCAACACATAAATCATCAAAAGATAACTCGGTTGCATCCGCAATAACTGAATTCACATCTAGAACATTAATCGGTGGCTCCTGATCATCTTTATAGAGCAAAAGCTTCTCTAACTCCGCCCTAACAACCATTCGATCAGATGGCAGTAACGATGCTAATAATGAAGGTACCTCACGCACAACCTCAACTGATTTATCAATAAAAAACTGCCGAATATACTTTTCAAGAGACGCTTGATCGTCCTTATAACAAGCAATAGCCGCGCAACTTTCAGTAGCTTCAAAGAATTTACGCAGACTACTCGCAGGACGAAGCTCATCCGCCTGAAAAATAATTATTGAACCGGTCTGGTCTTTCTCAATAATGGCGAGGAAATCTTTTGCAATTGTGGCACTCGAACTACTTATAACCACTATCTTCTGCCCACCAAATAACGAGACCGAGGCCAACTCATTCCGTAGCATAGATAAGTCTGACTTGATTTGATCAAATCCAAAGTTAACCAAGTTAATTTCAGCAAACTTTTTACGAAAATGATTTAACAAATCATCAGTTAGCATCTTGACCTGGCCCTGGTCATAACCATAAATTAGAAATAACCGCACATCACTTCTAGCTGATTGTAGCCAACTAGGAAAGGTGTTCGAATTTAATTTCATTTTACTTGCTCAACTCAAAATGATTTACTCATCACTTGCTGCATTAGCTTCTTCCCGACTTTCGTTAGCGGCCAATGTAAGCTTCTCCGCAAGAGCCTTATGCGCCGCCCGAACTTTCGCCTCAATTTCCTTCATAATTTTGGGATTATCTTTAAGGAATTGCTTAGCGTTCTCGCGCCCCTGGCCAATACGCTCACCGCTATAATTATACCACGCCCCAGATTTTTCCACCAAATCAGCCTTAACCCCAAGGTCAAGCACTTCCCCAACTTTAGAAATACCTTCTCCGTAAAGGATATCAAAATCAACCACCTTAAAAGGCGGCGCAACTTTATTTTTAACTACTTTAACTCGGGTTTGGTTACCAATGATCTCTTCTTTATCTTTAATCGCTCCCACACGGCGTATATCCAACCTAATCGACGAATAGAATTTCAAGGCATTACCACCGGTAGTAGTTTCAGGATTTCCAAACATAACGCCAATTTTCATCCTAATTTGATTGATAAAGATAAGAATAGTGTTGGATTTTGAAATTGTCGCGGTTAACTTCCTTAATGCCTGGCTCATTAATCTTGCTTGGAGGCCCATATGGCTATCGCCCATCTCCCCTTCAATTTCTGCCTTAGGAACTAACGCCGCCACACTGTCAACCACAATCACATCAACTGCTCCGGAGCGAATTAAAGTATCGGTAATCTCAAGCGCCTGTTCGCCGTTGTCCGGCTGCGAAAGGGATAAGGTTGTCCACATCAACCCCTAATTTCCGCGCGTATACGGGGTCAAGGGCGTGCTCGGCATCGATGAATGCACAAGTGCCGCCAATCTTTTGCGCTTCTGCCACAATATGAAGGGTCAAAGTAGTTTTACCCGAGCTTTCTGGTCCAAAGATTTCAATGATTCTTCCTCGTGGTACACCACCAACTCCAAGCGCCATATCTAGGCTAAGCGAACCAGTAGAGACCACTTGAATTTCCGTTTCCAAATCGCGTTGCCCCATCAGCATTGCCGCGCCCTTGCCGTGGGCTTTTTCGATGTTTGCTAATGCGGTTTTAAGTGCTGAGTCTTTTGCTGATACTGCGGATGTTGCTGGTGCTGCCATAATAATACCTAATAATTTTGACTAGTATTGTCTATGCTATTGCGATTCTTTTCAAGTTGTTTTTTATTAGTCTAGATAAATCATTTTCCCCACAAATAATTTGCTTCGCTAAATACTATTTAATCCAATTGCTAAGCAAATATCACCCAGCGTTTTAGGCAGTACCGTGTAAGCTTTATTAAATTTATCATTGAGCAAGCTGTTAAAAGACAAAGTGCGCGAGAGGGGCGTAAGTAGCCCCCAAACTTCCGCCTTCAGGCATTTACCTACTTGGCAACTGGCAGCAGCTCATCGATTTTTTCAAGCAGGAATTTTTGTGCGAACCCTGCTTCATTCAGATTACTTTCACGCCGATGCCCAAACTCCTGTTCGCATGCATGAATTAGTTGCGTAAAGGTAGTGGTAAGTTTAGAAGTCTTAATATCCATTGCCGTTACATTTTGCAGTTCAATATTAATTTGAGAAAGATTTTTAGCTTCAAAATCATTCCTCAACTTCATGACAAACCCATATAAGGCAGTATCTTTAGCATCACCTGGTTCATCGCAACTAGTTTGCACAAGTATTGTTTCTAAATTTTTCTCCAGTAAATTAGAGTGGCTATGGTCATGGGCAGCATCCGCAAATACCCTAGTTGATGAAGCTAAGGTAAAAAATTTACCTGCAAGGCTTATAACCGCAGTGTCAACGGAACGTTTAAATTCAAGCTTGGTCTCATACACATTTAGACGTAAATCATCCACCAGCTGATTCACCACTGCTCGGCAATCAATCCTCAAGCGCTCAGCTAAAATATTATATTGTTTTTCACTTAATGGCATATTTTGTTCCTCTTTAATTTATTTTCCCCTCACTTCACCACTACCCTTGCCCTGCTTTATTAGCTCAGAATCGGCTATCATATTAAGTATCTTCTCACTATGTTCCTCTTTTTCGGGGGGGTGACCTCCCATACCACCAGCATTCGCTACTTCCGATCCTGGGGGAGTAGCCGTTGGCAGTATACCACTTGCTGGGGGAGTATTGCTAGTAGAATTTGTGGGAGAGGATGGTGTGACACCAGCGAAGGCGTCAAGTGGATTTGATCCTGGGGTGGGGGCAGTGGCCGGTTCTGGCGATTGAGGGACGACTCCACCGCCACGGCGGCTTACTCCTACTGGTGCAACTGGAGGCGCATTTCTTGGAGCAGGTACATTAGGAAAAGGTGCTCTACGACTACTACCTGTAGTCGGTCTTGGGGATGGAGGAGGAGCAGTAGGTGGCGTTGCAGCACTAGCACTAGGTGATGGCGCATCACTACTAGTGCCTCTTGTGCTTCCACTCGATCCTGCTGCAGCAGTCGGTGATGGTGGTGGCGGGGCAGCAGGTCGTGCGCTTCCACTTAGTCCTGCATTAGCAGTCGGTCCTTGGAATTGCACCCTTTCTTGCTCCTCCTGACTTTGCTGCTTAGTATCGCTAGCAGGTCCTGCAGGCGATCTATTACTGCCAGACGACTGTCCACTCTCTTTGCTCTTTAAATCTATGAGGCGCTGACTTTGTATAGCTAAAACATCAAGCCCTTCTTCGGGCGTCACCCCAGATTTAACACCTACAAAACTGCCGACCTCTATACCATGCTCGCGCTTTTTGCCCTCTTCTATTTCCGCCTTGATAGCCTTAATATCCTCAGCGCTAACACTCTTATGGAATTTTCTTATAGCGTCAACTCCAGCGCTAAAGCTATCACCAACTGCACTTTGAGTAGTTCCATACTCCTTAACCAATTTAATCGCCTTTGTCATATCTTTATCAATTTGCTTCAGCACCGCCACACCTTTTGCCAGGCTCGGTCTGTCCAAAAGAAGGCCCCCTCCCCCTAACGCAATAACGTCTTGTGGACTAATAGTCATAAATTCTTTCAAGTCTTTAACCGCAACACCAGCTTTTAATGCATCTATAATGTTTTGTATGCCATACTTTTTTATTTCTCTAATTTCTATACCGACGTCCAGAAGCGAATTTAGTAACTCCACGCCTTTTGCACGATCTCCTGCTCCCAGCAGCGCGATATTGTCGAACTTTATATCTACGAATTTCATGACATGCTTAGGGATCATACCTTCTTTTTTAAGCTGATTTAATCTATTTATTCCGACGTTGATATCACCACCCCCAAATTTTGCAAGGATAGCATCTTTCCCATCTTCAGGGATAGCACCTAAGATTTCTGGAAGCAGTCTGTGCTCTATGTTTATTATATTGTATTGCCTCTCCATCTTTATAATTTTTATTTCAAGATTTTTGAGGTATTCCTTATCACTCTCATCGAGAG
>JBIOER010000042.1:0-7970 GCA_044446225.1 Rickettsiales bacterium
CGGCAACTCCAATTGATGACTTGAGAAAAGAATTTTTGTAAAATTACCCCACACAAATAAAACTACAAAAATTCTTTTCTCAAGTCTCCCCGTTACTAGAAATACAGAAGTCATAAAAATGACGCAAACGTACATGGCAGAAGTATTTTATACTCCCGTTTTCAACCAGGAGAATGTCATCTTCGCGCAGGCGGAGATCCACGATTCATGCGACTTGTAGGCAGGAAACCACCTTGCAGCCCGCACAAAACCTGGATACCTGCCGCCGCAGGTAAACAATGATTCCCCTGTGTAACTACGGTAGTTCCCCTGCAACGGCAGGGGTCCACGGTGCGGCTTGCACCAAAGATGGGTCCCCGCCGCCGCGAGGACGACAAACTCAAAAAATGTCATTCCCACGCAGGTGGGAATCCAGGGCTACAATGCACATGAAAGGTGGATACCTGCCGCCGCAGGTATCCAGAAATCCCCATTTGTATCCACAATCAGCCTTGGCTTATGGAGGTAAGTATATTTCACAAATTCAGCAAACTACTCAGCCGGCCAGCAAGAAGCCTTGCCAGGAAGAGCGGTGAACTTAACTTCACCGTGATTATAGGTAGCCTCCACATCATAACTGATGATGGTCGGCAAATCAGCAATTTCATTTTTATCATCAACTTCGGCAGCAGCTAAATTCTGCTCATACGCCTTGTTACATTTTGGCACTGAAATTGGCGCTGGCTCCACGCCATTAACAATAGTTTCCCAGCAATCTTCCTTACCTTTATATAACGAGCAACCGCTGTTGAATGCCTTACGGTAACGCAGTGCAAAACCATCACTTAACACTTTGATCGCATGGATATGATGCCCAACATCCTGTTTATCTTCAAAAACCTTTTCACCACTTTGGCCGTCAATCACTATAAATGGGGAGATATTATCTTCACTAACCGCTGACTTAAAGAAAGCGTAATCGCCTTTGGCACCCTCAAATTGACCTGCAAAGTCAGTAACTAGAACTTCGCCTTCAGTCTCTTGTTCACAGGGCAACTTTGTCTGAGTACTGGTTGGGGTAATTGAAAGAATAAGCGCGCCCTTTTGCCCGTTATCCAGTTCCTTGACCATAAAGTCAGGGTAGTGGTAACAGGTAAGTTTAGCTTCATCCTCAAATTTAACAACTTCCTTCTTAGCTGGCTTATCAAATACGGAACGTTTCTCCTTAGCAACTACTGAATTAATCGATAGTAGCAGTACCAGGGGAAGATATAAGTATTTCATGTTATTTCCTTATCAAAGGTTAAACGGCTTGAGCACCAGAAATGATTTCAATTAACTCTTTAGTAATGTACGCCTGCCTTGTGCGGTTGTAAACCAATTGTAATTTTTTGATCATCTCGCCCGAGTTTCTCGTGGCGTTATCCATCGCTGTCATGCGCGCGCCCTGCTCGCTGGCAATACTTTCAATCACCGCATAAAAAATTTGTACCGCGATGTTTTTTGGGAGTAATTTATGCAAAATCTCATCTTCATCTGGCTCGTAATCATAATGCATTGAACCGTGGTTCTCATTGGCAGGAAGATCCAGCGGGATTAATTGCTTATCCGTAACTTCATGAGAAATTGCGTTTTTAAATTTATTAAAGATTACCGAACAAACATCAAATTCATCCTCGGCAAACATTTTAAATACTTGCTCAATCACGCCACTCAATTCGTTAAATTTAAGTCCCCTTCTTCCTAAACCATTATAATGGCCGACAATGTTATCACTATAGTGGCTGCGCAGCACATCATAGGCCTTTTTGCCCACAAATAATAATTTGTATTTTTTACCTTTTGCCTGGAGCTCTTCAATCTTACGCTTAGTGTAGCGAACAATTGTTGAGTTAAACGCGCCACATAAGCCACGGTCAGAGCTAACAACAATGATAAGATGCGTCGCAGTATTACCATTACCATGGAGTAACTTAAGCTCAGGTGAGGTTTCATCCGTCCCTGCGGCTAGTGAACGCACAATAGCCGCCATTTTATTAGCATATGGCGTGGCATTGTCGGCTTGTTCACGAGCTTTTTTCAACTTAGAAGCAGCAACCATCTTCATCGCCTTAGTGATCTTCTGAGTCGACTTGACGCTTTTAATCCTATTTTTGAGACTTTTAAGTGATGGCATTACGCAAACGTCCTAGTAAAATCTTTGAGGAATTCATGCAGCTCTTTCTCTGCTGCATCGTCAATTTTTTCAGCTTTTTTGATGCTCTCAATCAACTTCTTTTTCTTCTTATATAGCGTCCTTAACATCTCTGTTTCAAAACGTTTGATATCCGAAGTTTTAATTTTATCCAAGTAACCCTTAACCCCAGAGAAAATACTAATTACTTGTTCTTCTACTGGCATTGGCGAGTATTGCGGCTGCTTGAGTAACTCGGTTAGTCTTGCGCCCCGCGCCAGCAATTGCTGAGTAGATGCATCCAAGTCAGAACCAAATTGAGAAAAAGCTTCCATCTCACGATATTGGGCTAGTTCAAGTTTAATTGAACCTGCAACCTGTTTCATCGCTTTAATTTGCGCAGCAGAACCCACACGACTTACAGAAATACCCACGTTAAGCGCAGGTCTTACCCCTTTATAGAATAACTCTGACTCAAGGAAAATCTGTCCGTCAGTAATTGAAATAACGTTAGTTGGAATATAGGCAGAAACGTCACCGGCTTGCGTTTCAATAATCGGCAGCGCAGTCATTGACCCCGCCCCTGCTTCGTCGGACATTTTAGCAGCACGTTCAAGCAAACGTGAGTGAAGATAAAACACGTCGCCCGGATAAGCCTCACGCCCTGGTGGACGTTGAAGAAGTAACGACATTTGGCGATATGCTACCGCATGTTTGGATAAATCATCATAAACAATAAGTGCATGCATGCCGTTATCGCGGAAATATTCACCCATGGTGCAGCCCGTATACGGTGCAAGGAACTGAAGTGGTGCAGGATCTGAAGCGGTAGCAGCTACAACTATTGTATATTCGAGCGCGCCATCTTCTTCTAATTTTTTGACAATTTTAGCAACTGTAGAGCGCTTTTGCCCAATTGCCACATAGATGCAATAAAGGGTTTTAGCTTCGTCTTGATCCAAGAATGCCTGTTTTTGGTTAAGGATAGTATCCAGCGCAATTGTTGTTTTACCGGTTTGTCGGTCGCCAATAATTAGCTCACGTTGACCGCGGCCAATGGGAATTAAGCTGTCGATCGCTTTAATACCGGTTTGCACGGGTTCGTGCACTGATTTACGTTTAATGATGCCCGGAGCCTTAACTTCTACTCGGCTATATTTAACATTTTTTAGTGGTCCTTTGCCGTCAATTGGCTCGCCCAGTGCGTTTACCACTCGCCCTAAAAGGCCTTTACCAGCTGGAACTTCTACAATTCTTTTGGTACGTTTTACGGTTGTTCCCTCAGAAACATCGCTTTCACGACCGAAAATTACAATCCCGACCGAGTCTTCTTCAAGGTTAAGCACCATTCCTTTAATGCCACCGTCAAATTCCACCATCTCACCGGCTTGGACGTTATCTAGCCCATAAGCCACTGCCACACCGTCGGCAACGCGAACAACTTGGCCAACCTCTTCGAGTTTGGTTTCCAAATTAAAATTGGCAATCTCCTTCTTTAAAACGTTTGAAATTTCCGTAGCTTTTATCTGAACCGCCATTATTACTCCTTAACTTTGTAGTGAATTAAATCCTTGTTTTATTTTGTCTAACCTGCCTTTTAATGAGCAGTCAAGCATCATTGAACCCGAGGAAATTAAGAATCCGCCCAGTAGTTTGGCATCCTCACTTTCCATAATTTCTATTTTCTTAGCAAATATTGTTTCTAGTTCGTTGGCAATTTCTGCCTTGGTTTTTGCATCCAACGCTTTTGCTGAAGTAATTGAAAAGCTCATATAGCCACTTGTTACTTTTACTAGTTTAGCAAAGTCCGCTGCCACGATTGAAAGAATGTCCATCCGGTTATGATTAAGTAACGACTCAACCAAATTTGCCGTAAGTTGACTCAGTTTTAAATTAGCTAAGATTTGTTCCCAGAACTGGCGTTTGATGCGCGTGGGCACTGCCTTGCCAATCAACAAAGTTTTTTGGCTTTTATTAACCATGATTACATCTTGAATTTTTGCCAGGTCAGCAAGGACTGTTGCAACGCATTTTTGTGCGGTTGCAAGCTCGAAAATTGCCCGGGTATACCTATTGGCTACAACTAAATTCTCTGACATTTATATAATTAAATTATGCTGATTGTTTAGCATAATGGAAATTGCTTAGCAAGGTTTTTTCATTATGATTCAATGAAATTTGCCCTTTAACTACTGAGTTACCTTTACCTTGCAGCACCAGCTTGAACATCCTTAAGCGCTTTAGCGATGATCTCCGTTTGTTTTTGTTCTTTACTTGGCCCAAACACCCAATTGCCTTTGGCGTCGATGGCTTGATTAATGGCGTTTTTAAGTGTGTCAGCCTTCATGTTAACACTCACATCTTTACCATCTATCTTCACGGCTCCCTGCTTCATTTTAAACATTTTAACGTCTATGCCTGCGTTTTCTTCCATTCCTAGCTTCGCTACAACCCCCTCATAAAGCTGATCTACAATATATTGGCGCTGCTTATCCTTATTTAGTTCCTTATATTCATCCTTATCTTTCAATTCGTCGATCTTTTTCTTCATCCCTTGCTGCACTTCCTTAGCAATTTTCATTTGCGCAGCTTCAGCACTTGCAACTACTGCAACGGCCTCTTTATACTCACTAACAGCGCGCCCAACAGCTTCAAATTCCTTGTTTTTTGCTACCATTTTATCCAAGTAAGCAAGCTCCTCAGTTGTAAATGGTTTAACGTCCTTATCGTTTATCTTATCTTTTTTATGATTAATTAAAGCTTTAAGCGCATCTATATTAGCTGCAAGCTGCTCTGCATTATCTTTAGAGAAAAATCTTTTATGCTCCTTGAAGAATTTCCCTAACTCTCCGTGACTGTCTAAAACATATCCTAGCCTAGCTTTGGTCGGTATCTGCCCACCTTTTAGCAATGCTTCATATACCTCTTTGTAATCATCTTTACCATTAAGCTCCTTTCCTTCTTTTAGCTTCTTAGTAAGTTTATCGCTTATTGTACAGTCAATAGTTACCAACACCGCTTGCATTTGCATCATTTGACCCTTATTCTTACATTTCTCCATCGCCGCAATAATTGCATTGGCAATGTTGATTTTTTCAACCGGGTTTGCAGTTTTCAACGCTTCAGTAGTGTTTTGAAGCAATGCTTCTAAAGATCCACTTTGATGATATTGCACCACCAATTCTAGCAAGGTTTGTTTTTTGATATTTTTACCATACCAACTGCCAGGTGTATGGATTTCAATCACCGTCGAAGCGATTGCAGTTTTATCTTTTTCCAAACACGCAGTTAAAGCATTCACTGTAGTTAAAGCATTCACTCTAGTTAAAGCATCCACTGTAGTTAGTAGCTCAGGTTGGAAACCATAGCTACATGCATCTTGGATAGTAATGCTGCCGGCTAATATCGCCAGCCCTAATTGATTAATGACCAACTTTGCCTTACCCTCTTTTTCTAGTTCTCTCATCACAAAAGAAGTTACCGGACCAGAGAAATAACCTTCGGTAAGCAAACGAATCGTAAGCGTTCTATTTCCATCATCAGCTACCATTATTTTCCTTACAACTTCAATATTATTAGTGGCAAAGATTTTTCGATCGTGAAGTCTTCTTTCGCCAGCCGGGAACGCTACTTTAACAATTTCAACTATTTGCTCACTGTGTTTTGCCGGATCCAATTTATTAATCACCGCTTCAACCATAGCTGCTGAAGTTGCTTTATGCGTTAAAGCTGACTTATCAGCATCGGTCCATGTGTATGTTGAATTACCAACTATAGCATTTGCTAGTTTATTTAAGCAAACCTGGCATACGAACTTCTCATTTACACCACCATTTACAGCCTGAACAATATCACCTGGATAATTAGCTATAAATTTCTTTAAAGCTTTTAGCTCGCGTTCTTGGATGCCACTTCGATTTGCGAGATATGCAATAACTACTTCAGACTTTGCATCTTTGGCTGGTTTACCCTCAATACTGTAACCACTAAGTAGACTATAAGTCACCTTTAGTGGGATCAGTCCTTTTTTAAGTGCTTTTTTCCTTGCCTCTTCAAAACCAGGTTGAGAAAGTTTTTTATCTAATGATTTTTCTTGTTCGGGCGTTAGTTTAAATTCTTTTACATCAAGGACTTTAATTATGGCTATTAACGCTTTCTCGTCTTTGCAATTGAGCATTAAGTGGTGGATGACCTCGGCATATAGTTTGTTTATTTCCACTATTACGGGAGCGGTTCTTCCTTTTAAATCTTTGACTTTTTCTGCATTAAGCTTTGTAAGTAGCTCATTTATATTATCTATGCTAGAGCTGGGTGATTTTACCATTACTTCCAAAACCGCAACAATTACTGCTGCACCATTTTTCCCCCCTGCTGCCTCGCCAACAACTTTGTTAACAAAATTCCTTCGCTCATCGTCAGTTTTTAGAGTGTTTTTAACGAAGTTATTGAGCCATATTTTCTCCGCATCAGTAGTGAATCTCACATTTTTTAGCAATGCGTAGAATTCCTCATGAGTCGCATCCTTTTTATCATTCCAAAGATTTTCAATTCTATTCTCACTAAATAAGCCAATTATCCCTGCGCCTGGGATAATCAAGCCAACCATATTTTTATCTTTAAGTTCTTTGACGGCACCAGCATAGTTAGAATCTCTATATAAAATCCCGGCTAACTCATCGCCAATTCGGTATTCACCTTCAATTCCCGCTAGCTCATCAGCTTTGTTTTTCATCAGTGTCACACGGTCAGTATTATTCCCTTTCGCCAGCGCAAGCATTTCTTTTTCAATAGCTTCGTGAGTTCGCTCCACTTTCTTATCTTCTTGCTTATCTTCTTCCGTTACCGCCTCCTCTTCCTCTTTCTCTTTCTCTTCTTGCTCTAGCTCTTCCTCTTCTTGCTCTAGATCTCCCTCTTGCGCATCATAAAAGTTATCCTTATCATCATTTTCTTCAGGTTTTTTATTCATTTCATCATCCAACATAACACCCTCTTGACTAATTTATAATTCAAGTATGGCAAACAAAGGTTAATATTTGGTTAACGCAAATGAAAAATTCGAAATAAATCCAAATCTAGTTCCCCTGCATCTAGCAGGGGTCCACCTTGCAGCCCGCATAAAACCTGGATACCTGCCGCCGCGAGGACGACAAACTCAAAAAATGTCATTCCCACGCAGGTGGGAATCCATGATTCATGAGGCTGGTAGGCACGGTTACACCTTGCAACCCGTATAAAACCTGGATACCTGCCGCCGCAGGTAAACAAAAATTCACCTGTATAACTACAGTAGTTCCCCTGCATCGGCAGGGGTCCATGATGCGGCTTACATCAAAGATGGACCCCCGCCGCCGCGAGGACGACAAACTCAAAAAATGTCATTCCCACGCAGGTGGGAATCCATGGCTACAATGCACATGAAAGCTGGATACCTGCCGCCGCAGGTGAACTAAATAAATAACCGCTCGATCGCAACCCTAAAATGTAAATCTCGAGTTTTGTCACTTGCGTTAACCACTTATTAATACTTTTTAGTTTACACTATGAGTATTAACTATTGTGAGGCTACTATGACAAACCCAAATGCTCTTACCGAATACCTAGATAGTGATAATTTTAAAACACAGTGTAAAGAGATTAAAAATAATAGTATTGACAACCCTATAGTAAAAACATTAGTTCAAGAGCTAATCTCAGCTTCAACTGGAAAACCAATGCCAACTGGAAAACTTAGCGAATCTCAGTTTGAAAAACATATCAGTACCGATGACTATAAAGCAATTGCAACAGGCATCATTGAGATGAGCAAATCCTTAAATAC
>JBIOER010000043.1:0-7346 GCA_044446225.1 Rickettsiales bacterium
ACGTGAAAGAGGGTGAAAATTTAGAAGTTGGTATGGGCTATCGCTTTATTAATAAAGCTTCAGATAGTTATAATGCTCAAGCCAACTATGGTGCGGGGTTGACTGCGTTTACAACAATTAAGCAAAAGCCTATCCATGCAGTAATTGTGGATTTAACAGTTAAATTCTAACCACTACTAAAACACCGATGCTAACTTAGGGGTAACTGTGAATGGCTGACCGCCATTATGCGCGACTTTCTGCACAATTTTTTCGGTAATACTTTCGTGCCCCACTAATATAACTTTGATGTTACGAGCTTGTAAATCTAAGATCATCGTGCTCATTGCCACCAGTCCAGACATATCAATTAGCGGGACATCTTCAATGTCAATCACCAGGGTATTAATCTGGGGATTAATAAAGCTGGTATCGCCTAAAACTTCCTCAACGGTGCCAAAAAACAGTGAGCCGTTTATATGATAAACCATTACATCTTTTGGTAGTTTAATATGCGCGAGCTTTTTGTGAGTGCCAACTGACGGATGGCTAACTTCCATCATCACTAAGCCTGAAATTCGCTTAACTAATAAGAAGCAGGAAAGTACCACGCCAACTGTTACACCGGCAGTCATGTCAATTAATACGGTAAAGGCGAAACACATAAAAAGCACAAAGCTATCGCTTGCTGGTGCGATTTGGAAAACGCGCATAAACTGTTTATAATGGGACATACGGATGGCCACATAAATAAGCAGTGCAGCAAGAGAGGCCATCGGTATATACGATAAATAGTGGGCAAAAAACACTACGCTAATCAAGATGATTAGCGCATGCATTGTCGATGCGAGCGGAGTCTTAGCACCACTATGAATAATCGTGGAAGTTCTGGCAATTGCGCCAGTGGCCGGAATCCCTGCAAAAAATGCTGAGCAAATATTGCCAATTCCAATGGCAATTAATTCGGAATTGGGTTGATGTTTGGTTTTGGCAATCCCGTCGGCAGCAGTTGCCGAAAGCAAAGATTCTAGTGCAGCAAGCAGTGCAATCACAATCGCCGAAGGGAATAAAGTTTTAAGCAGTTGCCAATCAAATTCCTTAAACAAATGTACTTCAGGTAAATAAGGAGGAACACCACCCATAATCACACCACTTGCCAAAGTATAGGAAAAGCGATTACCGATGTTAGCAATGTGAAAACCGTATTTTTCTAAAACAAGTGAAAGTGCTACGCCAACTAAAATTCCTAAAATCGTGGAGGGGATTTTAGCTTTGTTGGCAAAGAGCATTACCAGCAATGTTACTAGGCCGATCAATGTCTCTACCCAAGAGAAGTTATGAAGGTTACTCATGATAAGCGATATTTTATGCAGGTAGTCGCCCTGGAAATTTTTAATACCAAGGCCAAGCAAATCATTGATTGCCAGCGTGCCAATCACTACGGCAATCCCTGAAGTAAAGCCGATGATTACCGGGTAGGGGATGTAGTTAATGTAACGCCCAAGCTTGGCTAGTCCCATTAAAAATAGCATGATACCCGCCATGATGGTGGCGATAATTAAGCCTTCCAAGCCGTGGCTAGTGATAATTGGTGCCACAATTACTACGAATGCTGCGGTTGGGCCGCTTACTTGTGATCTTGAGCCACCCAAAAGCGGTACTAAAATCCCTGCAATAATTGCGGTGTATAAGCCGTTTTGCGGGGGCAAGCCCACCGCAATTGAAAGCGCCATCGCTAGCGGAAGTGCAACTAGCGCAGCAACTACCGCGGCGACAAGGTCAGAGCGGAAAGTTTTTAAGTCATAGCCATTTTTTAATGACTGGCGTAGTGCGACGGCGATGGGGAAAAATGATTGGCTCATATTAATACGTTAGCATTTTTAGTGGTGGTGAAAAGTTAAATTATGCTCTTTCAAAAATCTTTTCTAAATCTTTAACCGTAAGTTTAGTAAATGTCGGGCGGCCATGATTGCACTGCGCGGAAAAAGCAGTCTTTTCAATTTGCCGTAGTAAATGATTCATTTCTTCAATGGTCATTTTTCTGCCTGAGCGAATACTGCCGTGGCAGGCGATGTTTGATAGTATCTCGTCACTACGCTCAGCCACTAAATTAACATTGTCGTTTTCAGAAATATAATCAGCAAGATCTTCGATAAATTTTTTGAGATTTTCTTTTTGCAATATTTCCGGAACTTGGCGAACTAAAACTGAATCATGGCCGTGTTTTTCAAATACAAAGCCAAACTTTTCAATTTCAACAATGTGCTCAAAGAATTTTTGGAGCGCGCTTATGGAAAGCTCCACAATCTCAGGAATCAATAGTATCTGAGAACGCACCTTGCCATTTAGCAATTCCGCCTTCATTAGTTCCAAGGTAATGCGCTCATGAGCAGCATGCTGATCAACGAGTATCAGGCCATCTTCAGCCTCAGCGATAATATAATTAAGTCCAATTTGGCATTTGGCTAGGCCAAGTGGATGAGACTCTATAACTTGTTCAAACTGAATTTGTGGTGCAGTAAACACGGCGCGCATTGGTTCGCTTACCGCTACGGCATCACTGGTAATAAAGGTAATTGGGCGTTGCAAGTCATTGGCGGCTCTGTAAATGGGCTCGGATTTTCTTTGCAAAATATCATTGGTAAAACTAGCAACTGTGGATGCAGTTTGTGTAAAGTTGTTTCTAATAACGTTCCTAATCGTGGTAGAGACAAAATTGCGCACTTCTTCTGCGTCACGGAATCGCACTTCGGCTTTGGTGGGGTGGACGTTGACATCAACATAATACGGGTTGATTTCAATAAACAAAAGTACTGCTGGAAAGCGCCCCGAAGGAATTAGATTTTGGTAGGCGGTTTTAAGTGCCACGTGGATGATTTTATCGCGGATAGGGCGACCATTCACAAAAGTGTGAATCGCTGCCGCAGTTTGCTTATTATAGGTTGGTACGCCTGCTAGGCCATGGATTTTAATATTGGTGATTTCGCCGCTAAACTCGAGCGCATTTTCAATAAATTCTTTACCAAGAATTTTTGCGGCGCGCTCCCTTAAATTGGCAAAGTTTTTTGGATTGATATCAAGTACCAGCTTCTCATCCAGGTAGAGCTTAAAAACAACCTCGGGGTTTGCTAAGGCAAATTTTTGCATGAGATCAATTGCGGCCGAATTTTCCGATTTTTCCGATTTTAAGAATTTAAGCCGCGCCGGGGTAAAGCAAAAAATATCGCGTACTTCAATCGTGGTGCCTTGCGCTCTTGCTACAGGAATTACTGAACTCGTCTCGCCGCCGATTACTTCAATTTGCCAGGCATCGGTGGCGTTTTTATGTTTAGTGATGATTTTCATTTTGGCAATTGAGGCAATCGAGGGGAGAGCCTCGCCCCTAAATCCGAAATGGGTAATGTTATTTATATCTGCTTCATCTAATTTGGAGGTCGCATGGCGCTTTAGCGCAATGGGGAGTTCATCTTTGGTAATGCCACTGCCATTGTCGGCAATGGAAATTAAATTTCTCCCGCCGCGTTCTACTCTTACGATGATTTCTGTAGCGCCTGCATCAATTGAATTTTCCACCAGTTCTTTGATTACTGATATCGGTCGGTCAACCACTTCGCCCGCAGCGATTTGATTAATGGTTTTATCAGATAATAATTTTATTACTTTCATCCTGTCTAGTTAACACAGTTGTTATGAATTAGCCAGCTTTTCATATGCTGCACAAAGCTTGGTAAAAATTGGGTGCTGGTGATCATAAGTAATATCGTCAATTGATTTAACCGGCATTAGCTCAATAGCTGTTCCGGTTAGAAACGCACCTGCTGCAGTTTTAAGATCCTCGGGGGTTAGATATTTTTCTATGACTTTAATGCCAAGAGTATGTGCTATTTCAATAACCGTTTGTCTGGTAATGCCATTTAAAAAACGATCTGGTGTGGGAGTATGTAACTCATCGCCTATGATTAAAAAGAAATTTGCAGTAGTTGCTTCGGTAATCCTTCCCTTGCTGTCTAACATCAATGCGTCGTCGTAGCCGCTTGCAGTGGCATCATTTTTCACCATGGTGCATAGTGTATAGACGCTGGCAGCTTTAGCAGTATAGGGTGAAGCATCTGGATCTGGTTTGCGCCACTTGGTGGATATGGTTAGACGAACGCCACGGTTGCGGAGCTCGAGGCGTTTATTCTCAAATTCTGGCCAACCCGCAAGCAACACGCTTGCATCTGCGGTACTGCCGCAGATCAGCATGGTTTCGCTGCCACGCCAAGCAGCGGGGCGGAAATAGCCGTTTTTGATGTCATTAAGTTTGATCACTTCTAAGGTTGATTTTGTAAGTTCTTCAAGCGAGTAGGGTAGAGAAAAACCTAAAGTTTGTGCGGAAAGAATAAGACGCTGTAAATGTTGCTTGAGCTTAAAAGGCTTGTAATTATAGACGCGGATTCCCTCAAATACGGAGCTGCCGTAGTGAAGTCCATGGGTTAGAGTGTGAATTTTGGCATCTTGCCAAGGCAGCATTTGGCCATCTAGCCAAATGTAGCCCTCACGTTGATCGAAGGGTTTTTGGATCATTATTAGTTCCTGATTTTTTTGCTATGTATATAGAGCACGCTAGTATTATTGCTGTTCCAATTAAAGTATTAAGGTGAACTGATTCGCCGTAAATGGTAATACCAAACATTGTAGCGAAAAGCAATCGTGTGTAATCTAATGGCAATAAATTACTCATTTTAGTTTTGGTATATGACCAAGCCAAGCAAAAGTGACCAACGCAGGCAAGGCCAGAGAGAAATATGTAATCTAAAATTTCGGAAAAGGTGAGCATTCTTCCTGATTCAAACAAGAAGGGTAGAGATAGGCAAAATATCACGATGTTGCTATAAAGCACGATATAAACTGGATGTTGCTTATCAGTTGCTAGGCTTTTGGTCATGACGTTGGCGGTCGCCCATAAAGCGCACACGCCAAGAACGTAGAGTGCATACATATTAAAGTCACCCGATGCGCTCGGGTCAACGGCGATGTAGGCTCCGGTAAAACCTACCATTAATGCCGCCCACTTGCTGCGGCTTAAGTAGTCCTTGAGAAAGATAATCGCAAGAACTGCCGAAATTAACGGAGTGGTAAAGCTTATGGCCACCGCATGGGCAATTTTCATGTTAGATATTGCCATCGTCCAAATTGGCAGGCTGATAAGGTCGATGGTACCTTTGAAGAAATTAAGTTTGCTAAACTTATCGGCCCTTTGGCGTTTGTTTACATAAAGCACAAATGGGGCGACGAGCATGATGCAAAACATGCTGCGGTAAGAGGCCATTACGTAAGGGTTGAATTTGTAGGAGACGTTTCTGATTGCGCAATTGAGTAGGGCGAAGCAAAAACAGGCCATAATCATGATTATGACGCCTTGCAATACTTGGTTGCTTTTAAGGTGCGTAAACATAAGTGGACTATACATGTAAGGGGGTGTTTAGTAAAGAACTTCTACTTCCACTCCAGAATTCTGGAGCGGGTGACGCGATTCGAACGCGCGACCCCAACCTTGGCAAGGTTGTGCTCTACCCCTGAGCTACACCCGCAGAAGTTCTGGTTAATATAATCAATTTTGCTGTGAATGCAAGAGGGATATTTGCTAAATATGCTTTGAAAATCAATAAAAGTTAGGCGCTCACAGCGCATTTCACAATAGCTTAAGCCGCTTTATAGCCGCTCTTGTATCGGCGAATACGGTCTTCGATAACATCGCGGAAATTTTTAACCAACCCTTGGATTGGCCACGCAGCTGCGTCACCGAGTGCGCAAATGGTATGCCCTTCGATTTGTTTGGTTACATCAAGTAACTGATCAATTTCTTCAACGTTTGCGTTACCTTCAACCAGGCGTTTCATCACGCGGTACATCCACCCCGTGCCTTCACGGCAAGGCGTGCATTGCCCACATGATTCGTGCATGTAGAAGCGGGAAAGCTTCATAATTGCGGCGATAACATCGGTTGATTTATCCATCACAATCACTGCGGCGGTGCCTAGGCCAGACTGCACTTCGCGCAGAGCATCAAAATCCATCAGTACGGTATCACAAGTTTTCCTTGGCAATAACGGAACGGAGGAGCCACCAGGAATTACGGCTAGCAAGTTGCTCCAGCCGCCACGCACTCCACCAGCATGTTTCTCAATCAATTCCTTAAGCGGAATGGACATCGCTTCTTCTACGTTACAAGGTTTATTCACGTGCCCAGAGATGCAAAATACTTTGGTACCAGCATTGTTTGGGCGGCCAATGCCAGCGAACCAAGCTGGTCCGCGGCGCATAATTTCAGGAACTACTGCGATAGTTTCCACGTTGTTTACCGTGGTGGGGCAGCCCCACACGCCTACGGCGGCGGGGAAGCAAGGTGGTTTTAATCGAGGCATTCCCTTGCGGCCTTCCAAGCTGTTAAGGAGTGCGGTTTCTTCGCCGCAAATATAGGCGCCGGCGCCACGATGTAAATAGACATCAAAATCATAGCCTGACTTACAGGCGTTTTTGCCAATTAATCCAGCCTCGTAGGCTTCGTCGATGGCGTTTTGGACGGCGATTGCTTCGTTATAGTATTCGCCGCGAATATAAATGTAGGCAGCTTTGGCGCGCATCGCAAAGCCAGCAATTAGGCACCCTTCTATAAGTTTATGGGGCTCGAACCTTAGGATGTCACGATCTTTGCAGGTGCCTGGCTCACTTTCATCGGCGTTTACTACTAAATAAGATGGTAAACCATTGGGTGGAGTTTTAGGCATGAATGACCATTTGGTTCCCGCTGAGAAACCTGCGCCGCCGCGACCGCGGAGGCCAGAGTTTTTGACTTCGTCAATGATTTTATCGGGTTCCATTTTAAGGATTTTGGCAGTGCCATTCCAGTCGCCACGCTTTTTGGCGCTAGCAAGTGATGGGCTTTCTACGCCGTATAAATTTGTGAAAATCCTATCTTGATCTTTGAGCATAATAAATCGAATTTATAAGTAATATCTAACATAGGCATATTATCTTGTCACTGAAAAAGCGACGTTGTTTTTTAGTAAGCATTATTACTTAGTACTTCTTGTAGGGTAGAGTCCTGGTTGAGGTGTGGAGGAATAAATCAAAATCTAATACCTTTGCTCTAGCACTATTTGCGTCCGGGATAAATTTTTGCTTCATGGTTATGTAATAAGTTGTTTGCTGCGCAAACTATATTAGATAAAAAATGGCATGCAATTCCCCCACACAAATGAAACTACAAAAATTCTTTTCTCAAGTCTCCCCGTTACTAGAAATACAGAATTCATCAAGATAACGTAAACTTACATGACAGAAGTGTTTTTTACTCCCGTTTTTAACCAGGGAAATGTCATCTC
>JBIOER010000044.1:0-7343 GCA_044446225.1 Rickettsiales bacterium
ATTCAGCTAAAATGAGAAGTAGGATAACTTGAAAATTAACTAGTTTAAAAGTGCAGTTTGGGTCATCTAAATGACTTCTATATTTCTAGCAACGGGGAGACTTGAGAAAAGAATTTTTGTAGTTTTTATTGTGGGGGGGGGAATTGCAGGCCATTTTTTGTCTTATATCGTTTGCGCAGCAAACAACTTATTACATAACCGTGAAGCAAAATAATAGTATTTAATTATATTCAGGCGGCTATCAAATTTATTCCGGACATGAGTAGCGCATCTGCGAGGACGACAAGTTAAGATAATGTCATCTCCGCGGAGGCGGAGATCCAGCTTTCATGCGGCTTGTAGCCATGGATTCTCACCAATGTGGGAATGATATTTTCTTGGAGGTGGACTACCGTAGATACCAAGGGGAACAAAATCGCTGGTGTGTTTATCTGTTTAGCCACTTTCTTTATAAGAATTTTATGATTTATCCGCGGCATTAACTTTTTATTAACCTTTTTATGGGACAATAATTGTTAAGGAAGTATATTGAGAGGAATATATGAAGACTAAATATTCTTATTACGTAAAAAATGTACAAAGGGATTTATCAAAAGAGGAAATTCAACTAATTGGGCACCACGCTGAACTTCAAAGGACTTCACAACCTAGCCAACTTACACCAGAAATAGCTTATGAGAAAGGTGTAGCTGTGCTCAGTAAGGAGACTAGTGTTCAAACTTGGTATAACAAAAATTTGCAAATGAAGTCATATGGTGTGAATTTAGATAATGCAGCGAGTCAGCTAGCTAAGATAGCAGAAGATATAAATGAAGAATCTGGAAAATTTATCCTAAAAGTAAATGATCAGACGGTTATTTATGATTTTTTTATAGCCAACCTTAGACGTACTGCTATGACAAATAATATACCTAGTACAATTTCAATTAATGGGTTTGAGCTACAGCAGCATACCATAATGGCAATTGGCAGAATTGGCGGTGCAGCACGTGATGAGGTAACAGCTTATAAAAAGGGACTAGACTTGGTGCTTAACCACTTGGAGAAGTTCAAGGAAAACCCCGAAGAGTTTGCCAAGGAATGTAAGTTCCTAAACGATAATGCTTTCAAAATAAAAGAGCAAGCAAATAGGGAACTAAATGACAAGCCTACTGAAGTTATTAGTGAAGTAAATGGGGCGTTTGATAAGGCTTGTGTCGAAGTAAGAGAAGAAGTAAGAGAAGATATAAGGAAAAACACCCCTACAGCTCCTACCACTCCCACAACAAAATTACTCAAAATGGCAGCGAGTATGGGTAATCTACTGAGTATGGGTAATCTAGTTGTTAAAAAGGGCCCTAGTAGCAACTTAGCATCTTCAAGCAGCGCGCCTGAATTACAAAAGCATGGCAATGATCAAGTGGGAATTTAAATCGCCAAAATCTCTTTCTGTTTCTCTGCCACAACCTGGTCGACTTTTTTAATGAAGTCATCGGTGGCTTTTTGCACTTCTTCTGAATGATCGCGCGATTCATCCTCAGAGATTTTTTTATCCTTTTCTAGTTTCTTAAAGGCATCCATGCCGTCGCGGCGAATGTTGCGGATGGATATTTTAGCATTTTCGCCATACTCATGGCCCTTTTTAGATAGCTCCTTACGGCGTTCTTCAGAAAGTTGCGGGATCGGAATACGAATTAATTGACCGTCAGGCATAGGGTTAAGACCTAAGCCGGCCTCATTGATGGCTTTGATTACGGATTGCACTAGGCCGCCATCCCAAACTTGGACGGTAATCATTTGCGCTTCAGGAGTAGAAACAGTTCCTACCTGAGAAATGGGAGTTGGGCTGCCATAAGCTTCAACGCGCACGGGGTCAAGCAACGCGACCGATGCTCTGCCGGTTCTAAGTCCATTAAGGGAATGCTTCAAAGAGTGAATTGAAGCGTCCATCCGTTTTTTTAAATCTACAATAATTTCGTGTTCCACTATTTACCTATTCTACAATTGTGTAATTACCATTTCCTTGAACAACTTTGGCAAGTTCTCCCTTCTGGTGAATATCAAAAACTAGTATAGGAATTTTATTGTCGCGCGCAAGTGATATAGCAGCGGCGTCCATAACTTTTAAATCTTTAGTTAACACATCGTGATAAGTAATTTTATGATATTTAACCGCGTTATCATGCTTCTTAGGGTCAAGGTCATAAATGCCGTCAACTTGCGTACCTTTTAATATCGCAGTACATGACATCTCGAGTGCACGCAGTGCCGAGTTAGTGTCGGTGGTAACATAAGGGTAACCAGTACCAGCAGCAAAAATTACCACGCGTCCCTTTTCCATATGGCGGATAGCGCGACGGCGGATGTATGGTTCGCAGACGGTCATCATCGGTATTGCCGACTGTACGCGAGTTACCACGCCCATTCGTTCCAAAACGCTTTGCAAGGCAAGCGCGTTCATGATGGTGGCGAGCATGCCAACATAGTCGGCAGTTACGCGGTCGATGCCAATTTTGGTTAAGGTAGTGCCGCGGAAAATATTGCCGCCTCCGGTAACTAAGCAAATTTCACAACCTGCTGCTTGTGCTTCTTTAATATCTTCGCAGAGGCTTTCAATCGATTCTTGGTTAAGGCCGAATTCGGAATCACCCAGCATGGATTCACCTGAGAGTTTTAATAGCACGCGCTTATATTTAACTTGTGACATGATATACCTTTATAATAAAAAAGGAGGCCTAAGCCTCCTTTAAATTTATGCTCCTTGTGCAGCCGCTGCGACTTCGGCAGCAAAGTCGGTTTCGACTTTTTCAATACCTTCGCCGAGTCCAAATCTAACAAATGCCCGTACAGTGATTGGTGCGCCAGCAGCTTTTGCTGCGTCTTCAACTACTTGGGAAATTTTAGTTTTGCCATCCATAACAAATAGTTGTTCAAGGAACACTACTTGTTCGTAGAATTTAGCAATTCTGCCATCCACCATTTTAGCAATAACTGCATCCGGCTTACCTGAGCTTTTCGCTTGGTCAGTTAGGATGTCACGTTCTTTTTGCACTAATGCTTGGTCAAGATCAGCTACTGAAAGTGACTCTGGTTTAGTCGCAGCAATATGCATTGCTAGCTGTTTGCCCAAAGCTTGGAGTTTATCTTCAGCAGCAGATGATTCAAGCGCAACTAGTACAGCAATTTTGCCAAGTCCTGGCGCTACTTGGTTGTGAATATAACTAACCACAGTACCATTATCAACGGTAAGAGTGGTAGCTCTGCGTAGTGAAAGATTTTCGCCAATTACTGCGATGTGGTCGGTAATGACTTCAGAAATTGGTTTGTTTGAAGCAGAATAATTGCTATTAGCAAAGCCATCAAAGTTTCCATCGCTATTAAAAAAGTCTTTAGCTAAGTTGGAAGCTAGGGTTTGGAACTTATCGTTTTTAGAAACAAAATCAGTTTCAGAGTTAAGTTCAAGTACAGAGCCTTTGTTAGCAGAGGTATAAGCGACAACTAGGCCTTCAGCGGCAATACGGCCAGCTTTTTTAGCAGCTTGCGATAAGCCTCGTTTACGGAGTAAATCGATCGCCACTTCAAGGTTGCCTTGAGCTTCCACCAATACTTTTTTACAGTCCATCATGCCTGCGCCAGTTTTTTCGCGTAGGTCTTTTACTAGGTTTGCATTAATTACAGTCATTATTTCTCCTGAATTTACTTCGCTATTTTTGCTTTAGGTGCTGCAGATTTTGCTTTTTTAGTAATTACTTCTGCAACTTTCTTTTTGGGAGCTTCCTTTTTGTCTTTGCCTGGAGCTGGTTTTTTGCCTTGGGCATTTTTATTTTCATCGACGTCAGGTAGTTCAGTATTGGCTGCATCTTGATGTTGTGCATCAACAGTTTTGATATCGACGCCAGCAGCGCTCATGCTTTCTTGCATGCCGCTTAGGATTGCATCAGCTGCAAGTGAACAGAAAAGTTCAATTGAGCGCCTAGCATCATCGTTACCAGGAATTGGGTAATCAATACTGTCTGGGTTGCTGTTGGTATCAACAATCGCAATTACTGGGATACCAAGTTTTTTAGCCTCAGCAATAGCAATCTCTTCTTGGTTAGTATCGATAACAAAAATGACGTCAGGACGTCCGCCCATGTTTCTAATTCCGCCGAGGAAATTTTCTAGTTTTAGACGCTTGCGATCAAGGTCTAGTTTTTCTTTTTTGTTGAGTACAGACGCTTCGTTATTTAAAGCTTCTTCGTATCCTTTAAGAGTTTTAATCGATGCAGAAACTGTTGACCAGTTGGTAAGCATACCACCTAACCATCTATGGTTAACAAAGTATTGCCCGCAGCGTAGCGCTTGTTCAGCGATGATTTCGTTGGCAGTTTTTTTAGTTCCAACAAATAGAATACGGCCGTTTTTTACGGCAACTGCTTTAAGCACATCTAAGGCTTCGCTCAGCATTGGTACAGTTTGTTGTAAGTCAATAATATGGATGCCGTTACGAGTTCCGTAGATATAACGTCCCATTTTTGGGTTCCAGAAATTCTTTCTGTGTCCGTAGTGAGCACCTGCTTCAAGAAGTTGGCGCATAGTAAATTGTACTTTAAAAGTCATGTTTTTTCCTTATTTTTGGTTATTCCTCTGCAGGACTTGTGAACGTTAAGCCACCAAAAAATGCCCTGCATGCGTATTTAGTTCGATCAACTTACACTATTTTTAGTAATTCTTCAAGAGGGGATTTGCTATAACTTATAAGTCGACATTTTGCATAAAAAGAACTAATATCTGCCCTACCAAAGATTTTAGAATAACCATGCAAAATGATAAATACGATAGTCAAGTAACCGAACCAAAATGGCATAAACATTGGCAAGAGTCAGGCGTTTATAAGTGGGACGCTGAAGAGTCTCGCGAGAACTCTTATGTGATCGACACCCCGCCGCCGACCGTATCGGGCTTCTTGCATATGGGGCATATCTTTAGTTATACCCAGACCGATTTCATCGCACGGTTTCAGAGAATGAACGGCAAAAACGTATTCTACCCAATTGGGTTTGATGACAATGGTTTGCCAACCGAGCGCTTGGTTGAGAAAGTTAAAGGCGTTCGCGCGGGGAAAATGTCCCGCCAAGATTTCATTGTGCTTTGCCAAGAGGTGGTTAAGGAATCTGAAGAGGAATTTAGAAGGTTATTTAAGTCCGTAGGTATTAGCTTTGATTGGGATCAAGAATATCAAACGATTAGCGATAATTCACGTCGGTTATCCCAGCTTTCTTTCCTCGACTTACATAGGAAGGGTAAGGCAGTGCGCAATTACCGTGAGACATTTTGGGATCCGGTAGACCAAACAGCGATTGCCCAAGCCGAAATTGTGGATAAAGAATCGCAAGGCTTCATGAACACAGTGACGGTTAAAACAACTGATGGGCAAACACTTTCGTTTGCTACGACCCGCCCTGAATTGCTAGCGGCGTGTAAGGCGTTTATGTATCACCCCGAGGATGAACGCTATAAACATTTGGCCGGTAAGCGTGCAATTGTGCCGATTTTTGGCCAAGAGGTGCCACTAATTGCTGATAATGATGTGGTGATTGATAAAGGTACTGGGCTGGTATACTGCTCAACTTTTGGTGATATTCAAGACGTTATTTGGTTCTTTAAGTATCATGACCTGATAACTGATCATCGTACCGATTTCATCGGGCATGATGGCAAAATGCACATGACACCCGGTTACGATGATATGTATGCCAAAGACGCTAAAGCAAAAATCATTGAAGATCTTAAAGCTTTAGGGCTATTAACCCATCAAGAGCCAACTAAGCAAGTGGTTAAGTGTGCAGAGCGCTCTGGAGCGCCACTTGAAATTCTAATGACCATGCAGTGGTTTATTAAGGTCTTGGATATTAAAGAAGAAATAAAAGCCAAGGCGGCTGAGTGTAACTGGCATCCGGAGTATATGAAAATTCGTCTCGACCATTGGGTAGATGGATTAAATCAAGATTGGTGTATTTCTCGGCAACGTTTTTTTGGTGTACCGTTCCCAGTTTGGTATTCCAAACGTAAAGGTGAAGAAGGAAAAATCCTGGTTGCCGATGCCGATCAGCTGCCAGTAGATCCGCTAGTAGATCTGCCAAATGGTTACACTCGTGAAGAAGTTGAACCGGAGATTGATGTGATGGATACTTGGGCAACTAGCTCAATTAGCCCGCAGCTTAATTCGCGTGGAATTTCTGATGAATTTTTTATCGATCAAAAACGCCATCAGAACTTGTTCCCAGCGGATTTGCGCCCGCAAGCGCACGAAATTATTCGCACGTGGACATTCTCGACATTAGTTAAAAGTTTCTATCACTCTAATTCTATTCCGTGGAAAAACATCGCCATTAGTGGTTGGTGCTTAGCTGCAGACAAAACCAAAATGAGTAAAAGCAAAGGTAACGTAGTTACGCCAACTGAACTAATTATCGACCGTGGTGCTGATGTTGTCAGATACTGGGCTTCTACATCTAAACTAGGGGTGGACATTGCTTACTCAGAAGAGATGTTCAAGATCGGCAAAAAGCTCGTGACCAAACTTTGGAATGCTTCAAAATTTGCCGCGCTGCATTTGCAGCATATTAATGGATCGCCATCAACTCCAGCTGCAGATGCTAACACGGTAATCACCCAAAGTATGGATTTATGGGTGCTAGCGCGTTTGCAGCGTGCGGTGGATAAAGCGACTAAAAGCTTTATTGCTTACGACTACGCAGATGCAAGGGTTGCGGCGGAGGATTTCTTCTGGAATGATTTCTGCGATAACTATTTAGAAATAATTAAAGGGCGGATTTATAACGAAGCGCCGGAAAATCAGGCGGCAAGGCAAAGTGCAATTTATACAGTACATCATTGCTTGATGGCACTTTTTAGGTTGTTTGCTCCATTTGTTCCGCATATTTGCGAAGAGCTTAACGAGTCAATTTTTGGTGTGGATTCATCGGTGTGCGAACGCGGTGCATGGCCGAAGCTTGCTGCGCAGTATTATGATGAGCAAGCCGAAATCGAAGGAAGTAATGCCACGAAGATTCTTGAGTTAGTTAGGAAGTTTAAATCCAGTAATAATATTTCGCTTAAAACACCGCTTGAGTATGTTAAGTTCACCGGTTGTAGTTTAACCAAATCCTCACTTGAGGATTTGCGTGCAGCTACAGGCGCAGTAACAATTACGGCGGAAGATACTCTTAAGGAAATATCATTAGCGGATGGAAAAATCGCAATCAGTACCAATCTTTAAATTGACTATATATTAGGGTGATTATTCATGAAAAAAGGATTTAGCAAAAAGCCTGCTGTTAGTAACAAAACTATTTATTTAAAGGGTTCATATGATTTATATG
>JBIOER010000045.1:0-7066 GCA_044446225.1 Rickettsiales bacterium
CGCAGCCATGCCGCGTGAATGATGAAGGTCTTAGGATTGTAAAATTCTTTCAGCGGGGAAGATAATGACTGTACCCGCAGAAGAAGCTCCGGCTAACTTCGTGCCAGCAGCCGCGGTAATACGAAGGGGGCTAGCGTTGCTCGGAATTACTGGGCGTAAAGGGCGCGTAGGCGGACAGTTTAGTCGGGGGTGAAATCCCAGGGCTCAACCCTGGAATTGCTTTCAAAACTACAAGACTAGAGTATCAGAGAGGATAGTGGAATTCCTAGTGTAGAGGTGAAATTCGTAGATATTAGGAGGAACACCGGTGGCGAAGGCGACTATCTGGCTGAATACTGACGCTGTTGCACGAAAGCGTGGGGAGCAAACAGGATTAGATACCCTGGTAGTCCACGCCCTAAACGATGAGTGCTCGATATTGGGATTTATTCTCAGTGTCTAAGCTAACGCGATAAGCACTCCGCCTGGGAAGTACGGTCGCAAGATTAAAACTCAAACGGAATTGACGGGGACCCGCACAAGCGGTGGAACATGTGGTTTAATTCGATGCTACGCGAAAAACCTTACCAGACCTTGACATGGTGATTAAATCCTAGGGAATCTTAGGAGTCGGTTCGGCCGGATCATCACAGGTGTTGCATGGCTGTCGTCAGCTCGTGTCGTGAGATGTTGGGTTAAGTCCCGCAACGAGCGCAACCCTCATCCTTAGTTACTAACAGGTTAAGCTGAGCACTCTAAGGAAACTGCCGGTGATAAGCCGGAGGAAGGTGGGGATGACGTCAAGTCAGCATGGCCCTTACGGTCTGGGCTACACACGTGTTACAATGGTGGTGACAGTTGGAGGCAAAGGGGCGACCTGGAGCAAATCCATAAAAGCCACCTCAGTTCGGATTGTACCCTGCAACTCGGGTACATGAAGTTGGAATCGCTAGTAATCGTAGATCAGCACGCTACGGTGAATACGTTCCCGGGTCTTGTACACACTGCCCGTCACGCCATGGGAGTTGATTTTACCTTAAGCAGGTGAGCTAACCGCAAGGAGGCAGCCTACCACGGTATAATCGATGACTGGGGTGAAGTCGTAACAAGGTAGCAGTAGGGGAACCTGCGGCTGGATTACCTCCTTTCAACGACTTCGACGAAACAAGTAACTTCGGTTACTTTTTCCAAGAGTAAAAAATATCGTTACGTACTACCGTCTTGTTATCTTAATTTTTTATCAACTGCATTTAACTGCACACTCTCTTTTTTTCAATATCCTTCTGCAACTTTTCAAAATGCTCATAGTAGGAGTTGTTCTTGTGTTTATCTCTTTTGTGGTAAATATAGGGCTCAAATAACATATAATTAAAGCTTAGCGATTCGCCACACAGCGCTTCTATCTGCTCTATGGTCACTTGCTCTCTTTATACGTAATACGAATTCCAGTAATTTTAATAAATCTAGTATCTTTAATAAATTTCTTGATCTATTAGAAGGTTGTGTTAACTGGGATTTGCTCTTTCAACGTCTTGGTTAGTTCTCCATAACCTTTTTCAAATCCGTGCGCTACGGGCTCGGTATGTTTTTGACTTTTTTGCAAAATGTAATAAAACTTTAACATAATCATCAAGCTTTTTATTGATATCCTGGTTTAATCGCTATACAATGTTTAGTATTAACTTTTAACGGGTAAAAAATGTCTAACTTTCTAGGTCTAACAAAAGATGCTAAAATTCCTGCTAATGTCCGTGCAATCGGTACGGATGGTAGAGATTATGTTGAATTATCTAGTGGTCAAAAGATTCATGAATTTGTTTCTCAAACCCCAGATATTGCCATGCCTAATTGCGGCAATAGCTGGTTCCCTAATTGTAAATCAAGTGAAGATACTTTTAATGCCAACCAAATAAGTGCTCAATACGTAAACATGGGTGGTGAGTCGAAAAGTCTTCAACTATTAAGCCCAACATCTGAAATGTGGGTTAGCAATGAGACGGAATGTTTAAAAGATTATTCTTCATTCTTTGAAAGCAATTCCGCTTATTTTGAAGGTAGCGCGCTTTATATTTCTCATAACGACTGCTCTATCATGTTTGGTTATATTTAGCATGTAATTGAAGCCTACCAGTGCCCTTGTTATACAGGGGCACTTTCCCAGGCTAATTTATTAAAATACCGCTATTTTAGCCAGCCAAGTCAGTATCTTAAAAATGAATATTCGTAACGGCGAGCTTTCTTTTTCCAGCGAAGAGCTTTGATATTTTTATGACAAAAAACTCCGACTTTCACACATAGCAAATAGGCAATTGAATACATAAAACTAGTTTTTCTACACGTTTTGCTTGTGTCATTTTGCGCTTTTAAAATTAAGCCGGCGGTGTCTTTGGCCCCTTGAAAAATCTCTCGATTTCCACTGCTTACTGTACTCTTGTAGAGACTTTTCAACCTCACTTGAAGCGATTATTAAGTACTCGCCTTTACGGGCTTTTTACGACCAACGCTATGTGCTCAACGCTGCTGCTGTTACCTCTTTTGCTTTTAAGCATTTCCAAATCTACCACAGCTCCAACTTCATTTGTTGACCCAAATGCGGCGAATACTTTAATATCGCTTTCGCCGAATTTCCAATTAGTTCTGCCCAAATCCCCACTGTTTATTTCAATGCCTTATTGACTCATGTGGTAGTTTCTTAATACCAGTGTCGGGGTGTATGAGAGGTTCGCTTAGTAGAACAAAGTGGAGCGATAAGAGGGGGGTGCAGGGAAATGTAGTTGCTGACTTAAGTAACGTTATTATGGCCGGAGCTAGCATTTCAGAATGTATTTTTGTAAAAACCAACCTGTCAAATGCAGATTTATCCAGCTCTACAATTAAAGGTAATATGTTTGCACTGGCAGAACTAAAAACCACTCACTTCAGCAAGGCCGAGATCACCAATTGTAACTTTATAAGCGCTAAATTCACCCAAACTACATTTCAAGATGCTAATCAGGCAACAATCACAAATGGCTCAAACTTAGGGCTAAGTTATAGTTGAGTTGGCAAAATGGTGTGGTGTTGCAGGGTGGAAAAAGGCATATATGCCTGGGATAAGGGAAGGGAGGTAAGATTGTTTGACTTATAAGTCTTTTGCCTGTATAGTGAATCTGGGTGTAAATATTACCTGGTAATTTTGTTGTATATAATATCTCGAATAAAACCTGTTTCTATAAGGAATGGTTTTTCTCAATTGATTCAATCATCATTAGCAAGTAATAGCTATTCCTTTAAATACAACTCAATACAATATACTAAGGACTAAAATGGAAACAGGAAAAGTAAAGTGGTTCAATAAAACTAAAGGTTTTGGATTTATTCAACCAGACAAAGGATCTTCTGATGTGTTTGTTCACATTAGTGCCTTGAACCAAGCAGGGATATCTGATTTGAAAGACGGTCAAGCTGTAAGCTACGAATTAGAATCTAAAAACGGTAAAGTATCTGCCGTTGATCTTAAACTTATGTAATTAATTAAGTTTAATGCCCGTCCCTAGCCTCCTTGGCTGGGGATTGGCAAAACCTATTGTTTCGGAAGTAATTCAGGCGGATGGTAACTCATTCACCAAGGTAGGACGCTTTTCAAATAATAGATTACGTTACTACCAATACTGAATCCGTTTAAAACCTTTTGGTTTTAGAGGCGGCTTTGGTGTATAAATTATTTTTGGAGACAATATGGAAAACTTTGACACACTCGGCTTGCCCGAGCTCTTAATCGAATCTCTAGAGCAAATGAGATTCTCTAAACCAACCCCAATTCAAGCGCAAACAATACCAAGTGCCCTCAAAGGCCTGGACATTCTCGGATCAGCTCAAACTGGTACAGGGAAAACTGGCGCGTATGGTATTCCGCTAGTATCGTTCTTAATGAACAACCCAACTGGAACGGCTTTAGTACTGACGCCAACCAGAGAACTTGCACTGCAAGTTCAAGAAACCCTAAAAAAGCTATTAGGATCAAAAAGTGGAATTAACACTACACTACTTATTGGTGGTGAAGTGATTTTCAAACAGCTTAAACAATTAAAATACAACCCAAGAATTATTGTTGGGACTCCAGGACGGGTGAATGATCACCTGGTTCGCGGTACATTGAAACTAGACAAAACTAGCTTCTTCGTTCTTGATGAAATCGACAGAATGCTTGATATGGGTTTCTCAATTCAGATTCAAAAAATTCTTAAGTACCTTCCGGAAAAAAGACAAACACTAATGTTCTCTGCAACGATCTCTGCACCAATTGCAAAGCTTGCAGCTGGCTATTTGAAAGATGCAATCACGGTTGCAATTGAGCCAGAGAAAACAACAGTTGAAAAAATTAAGCAGGAAGTGCTTATGGTTTCAGAAGGGGAAAAATACGAAATTCTCCTGCAAAAACTTGAGCAATTTCCTGGGTCAATCATCATTTTTGTTAAGACCAAAATGGGTGCCGAAAAATTATATAAAAAGCTTAAAGCTTTGGGTCATAATGCTGATGCGATCCACGGTGACTTGCGCCAAAGGCAGCGTGACCGTGTGATGAAGTTTTTCCGTGAAGGGAAAAACCGTATTCTTGTTGCAACTGACGTTGCAGCGCGCGGACTTGACGTACCTATGATTGAATGCGTTATCAACTATGACCTCCCACAATGCTCGGAAGATTTTATTCACCGTATTGGCAGAACTGGTCGTGCGGGCGCATCTGGCCAGGCTGTATCATTAGTCTCACCTGCAGATCGTTTAGCGTGGAGAAATATTTGTCGTTTAATTAATCCTAACGATAAAAGTCTTGGTGCTCGTGAAGAAGATCGCAAACCTCGTCGTGGTGGCGGACGCTCATTTGGTGGTGGCGGCGGCGGTGGCCGTGGCTTTGGTGGCGGTTCACGCGGACGCTCATTTGGTGGTGGCAGTGGCGGCGGTCGTGATCGTGACAGCGCTGGTGGTGGTGGCCGTAAATTTGGTCAAGGTCGCCCTAATCGCTTCAAGAAAAGCGCAGCCTAGTATTATATTTTAATAGATTAATTGCCGCACTTAGGAACTCTTAAGTGCGGTTTTTATTAATAATAGATATCTTCATTGGCGGCGGGAAAGGAATCAATACCGGCTTTCTTTTCAAAATCATCTTTCACCCAGTTTACTTCTAGTTCAGGAAGTTCAATGTTTTGGGTGATTCTAAACAGCTTGATCTGCTGGTTTTTGACAATATGAATACCCTGCAATTTGAAATTCAGTACCTTAGCTACCTGCTCGCTCAAAAAATTACCCATAATGCATGAGATGGAAAAGCCCTTAAGACTTAGCTCTTTGAAGGCGTAGGTGATTACTGCATTGACTGCATCGATGAAATAGTCGTCATTTGCCTCATTGGCACGGCACCAATAGGCTAAATGTGCAGTTTTTTCCTGTTCGTCGTATTCAATGTAGCTGCAAATCCCCATGAACATATCGTTTTGGTAGACGGCGTAATGGTAATCCTCTTCGGCCGGAGAGAAATACTTATTGGCAATTGCAGTGAATTCATTAGCCTTTGGCAAATCGTTTGTCCAAGGCAACCACATTTTGATGTGAGCTAGCCCATCTTTAATGGCGGCGCGGACGATGCGGCGATCTTCATTAAGCAGTGGGCGAATAATTAAGTCTTTAGTAAGTATGAGAAAAGGGAGGGTCAACTTACCTTTTGCTTCTGAGCTATTATTTTCATTTTCAGGATTCGACATACATTGCCATATTTAATCTTTAGAGTAACTTATCTAATTAAGCATTACCATAACTGATTTTAGAGTTAATAGCATCCCACTTAACGGTACCGGAGTTGTCCTTACGGGCAACTATTGCACTTTTAAGCCAAGAAAGAGTTTCAGCTTTATTACCGTGGGTACGTTCGCAAAATTCAGCCATCAGAATGCACGCCCTCTGATTCTTATCCTGAGCGAGGGCTTCAGATATTTGATGAGAAGCTTCATCAAATTGCTCAACTTCAAGTGCCGCCTTAGCTAGAAGGATATGACTTTCATAGTTAGAAGGCATAATGGCGTGTATTTTTCTCGCGATAGCTAGGAATTTTTCTGGGCGATAGAACTCAGACAGCTTAAGCAGTTCTGTGGTTAAGGCGCAATTTGGCTTGATCTGCCATAGATCTTTAATCAAAGCCACAATCTTATTGTAGTCTTTGGTTTTGGTAAGGAGGTTAGCAGCCATAACTAGCGCTGGGGTTAGTTGGTTATTTAGCTTAAGAACTTTATAGAGGAATTTGAGCGCATTAGCATCATCGCCGTGCTGTTTTGCTTTCTCGGCTAACTTGAACTTGGTGAAGGCCAGCGCCTCATTCTTTAGCGTTTTGGGTAGGTAAGAAGCGATATTCTTTGAAAAAAATCCAGCCAAAGGAAGTCTATCTAAGGCTTCTTCAATTGCCAGATATCTTTCAGTTAGCATAAGGGCATTTAATAGGTGCTTAGCGGTACTTACAGATTTCTCGGCGGACCATAACTGCTCGGAAAACTTATGCATTTCTTCAAACTGCCCCTCATGCTCAGCGAGTCCAATTAACTGCTTAAGTGCGCTAATTTTATTTTTAGGTGAGGTGAGCATCGCCATAAGGCGGGCTTTTTGCCCTTCGGTAGTGTCGGCATCATACTTTTCCGGGAGGGATTTGATATAGCTATAGGTATCTTTGTTGAGAAGCTTTTTATCGAGCTTGTTTTTAAGACTGGTTACCAGGCGATAGTCCTTATCATTTATCGCTATCACTAATTCAGAAAGGTTCTTGATCGAATCCTTGTAGTTCTTTTCTTTGAAATAATTGCGAATTTTGGCGGGCAGGGTAAACAATTTATAGAGCATCCAAAGTAAAAGCTGGAAGGCAACAAAAGCCAGGAAAACTGTGATGCAAAAAACGGTCACCGTGGTTTCAATTTTTTGCTCCATGAAATAAAACCACAACATTCCAGAATGATTGTTAAGCCAATAAATGCCTAATGAGGAAGCTAAGGCGACTAAAAAAATTATAAATAAAATCCTAACCATTTTTCACTGCGTCAGTTGATATTGTTTCAAGATAGTACTGCAG
>JBIOER010000046.1:0-6896 GCA_044446225.1 Rickettsiales bacterium
CCGTTAACGTTCTATTAATGATTTATGTGTACACAAGGAAGTAGGCCATGAAACTAATAGCAGGAAACAGCAATTTAAAGCTCGCCAAGGAAATTTCCAAGCTTTTGAAGCAACCTCTGGTCAAGGCCAACATCACCAGATTTGCCGACAACGAGATTTTCGTAGAAATTAAAGAGTCGGTACGCGGCGAAGACGTTTTTGTCATTCAATCCACCTCATACCCGGCAAACGACCATGTTATGGAGCTTTTAATCATGGCAGATGCTCTAAAAAGAGCCTCTGTGAAGAGTATTACCGCGGTAATCCCCTATTACGGCTACTCTCGCCAAGATCGCAAACCTTTTTCAAGGACTCCAATTTCCGCTAAATTGGTGGCTGATTTGCTCACCACAACTGGTATCAACCGAGTGTTAACCCTCGACTTGCACGCCGGGCAAATTCAGGGCTTCTTCAATATCCCAGTAGATAATTTATTCACTACCAATGTATTTTCAGACGACTTTTTGAAAAAAAAGCGTACTAAAAGCAATACCGTAGTTGTATCACCCGACATCGGAGGGCTGGTACGCGCGCGCGCGCTTGCGAAGCACCTTGGCCTGGGCATCGCAATTATCGACAAAAGAAGGGATAAGCCTAACGAATCCCACGTCATTAATATCATCGGGAATGTTAATAAAAAAGATTGCATAATTGTCGATGATATAGTAGATTCTGCGGGAACTTTGTGCAATGCGGCCTTTGAACTTAAGAAAAAAGGAGCGTGCGAAGTTACGGCGTATGCAACCCATGCAGTACTTTCATCGGATGCGGTAAAGAAAATTAACAATTCAGCACTTACTGAGTTAGTAGTTACCGATACCATCATCACCGATGCTAAAGTAAAAAAATGCAAAAAACTGCGGGTTATAAGCATTGCCAAGCTGTTTGCTGACGCAATTAGCCGGATATCCCATAACAAATCGGTATCCAGCTTGTTTAATTAATTGAATTTAGGTTTTGACCATGACTGATTTTGTAAAATTTGAAGCTATTGCTAGAGAAAACTCTGGAAAAGGCGCTGCACGCGCGATTCGCCGCGACGGAAGAATTCCTGCCATTATTTATGGCGGCAGTGAGAATGCAGTTATGGTTTCATTACCAATGAAAGAACTTAATGTAGAAATCAACAAAGGCGGCTTCCGCACGAAACTTGTTGAACTAACTTTAAACGGGAAGCAAATCACCGTTCTTCCTAAAGAACTTCAAAAGCACCCAGTTACTGACGCTCCTGAGCATTTAGACTTTTTAAGAGTTGGCAAAGATACAATCGTTGTAGTTGCTGTACCTATGAAAGTTGTGAACGAAGATAAATCAATTGGAATCAAAAAAGGTGGTATCGTTAACCTTGTTCACAGAACCTTTGATTTCGAATGTCACCCTACTAACATCCCCCATGCAATTGAAGTTGATGTTAGCAACCTTGATATTGGTGGCAACTTACACATTAACGACATTACACTTCCTAAAGGAATTACCCCGGTTGATAAAACTAACTTTACCGTTGCTTCACTCAACCTACGCGCTGAAGAAAAAGAGCCAGAAGCTGGCGCAGTTGATACCGCAGCCGCTACTCCTGCTGCCGGCGCTGCCCCTGCTGCAGCACCTGCTGCTGATAAAGGTAAGAAATAATTTAAAAGCCCCTTTTGCCGATACTGGCATTTGGGGTAACTAGTTGAATCAAAACTGGGTTTGGCACCATATCTATTTATCTCTGAAGTGAGTTATACCTACACAAGTGGAACTAAATGCAAGCTTAGCCAGCCAAGTTGGCTGTGCGCCACATGGAGAGAGTCACTCCCTTTCCACATCCTCTTGAGTACAGTGGCGCTTTTTATCATCCTCTCGCGTCGCGAAACTCCTTTTATCACCCACCTGCTCTTTTTGCATTGCCGCAGTTATTGCGTCTAGCTTGCTTTTACTAATCTTTATCCCAGCTTGGCAAAGGTTAAATGCTTGCTTTGTTTCGGCTTCACTCAAAATGGTTTTGGCTGAAGGTATCCACCTTGAAAACTCTAAACTCAGACCATCACTGATTGAAAGCCCCCTAATTTTCAAATCTGGGTACTCTTGTGCCATAAATTCCACCACAGGTTTACCATTAACACTTGGTGAAAAATCAATCAACTTCCTGATATTCAAACTGATTCTATCCCTAACAGCAATAGCGGAGTTTTCGCTGTTTGCACTTGTTGATCCCGCTCTAGCATCAAGGCGCAGAGCTTGCAGACAATATTGGGGCGCGCTGCCCTCTATCAACACATCAATCTTCTTAGCTATCATTAGCTGCAAAGCCGTTTCAGTAGGAATAGCGCCTGAATTTAATAAATTCTGCACCAATGGTTTTGCTGGCTGATCTTTTTGTAGCTCATGTAAAAGGGCATCATCTGCATAAAGTTGGGAGACACAATGATTCTTTTCTAAATAGGTTATCGCCGCAATTCCGTAAAATTTAGCGCCCTCCTTAATTGCTTTTATTGCAATCTGGCGCCGCAAAGCTACATCTTGACAATAGATCCACAAATTGCATTTTCTTTGGAAGTTAACATTAATATCCCCAACAAACTGTCTATCTATCCACTGCCGAACTGGAATTTTTTCAACTTCACTAATCCATCTTAAATCTACATAAAAATCATTGTCCAGCGCCCAAATAATTGGCTGCTTACCTTCAATAGTTTTTTTCTTCTGTAACACCCATTCAATCAGCCCTTTACCCTTAAAAATTTCACCAGGATTTCTTTCGCTAGGTCGTCTATTAACGACTTCATAAATCCATGCGTTAGCGATCCAACCGTCAGGCATATTATCCAACTTACAAAGGATATCAAGCGTTTGACTCAAGTTGACAAAGGTGCTTCTTTGCGCAGTATATGACTCAAGCAAAAACTTTTCAAGATCATCATAATCCGCGAACTGTAGCTCCGCTGGCGGACTATCCTCAAAATGGTGCAAAGTATCATTTTTCCAGTATCGAAAGGTCAAATTTTCAATTGAGAAACCCGTACTTTTTAATTCATAGAGTCGGCTGCAAATTATTTTTTCAATTTCATCATCTGAAATTTTTATAATTTCATCGACTGCCTGTTTGAATTTTATTAAATTGAAATCTCTTATCCCTTTGTAACCGTAATTTGACAAAGAACTTCTCACACTTAAAAGTAATTTGTTGGAATCAGTAAAAAAGCGGGTGGCTCCCCAACCATGGTCAACTTTAGCAAAAACATTTTTACCATCTTCACGCATAATACCAACATTTCCTGCGTTAATATCATAATCCCCAGCAAACAGGGCTGCCGCTATTAATTTCTCGAATCCTTCAACAGCTTCAAGACGCCACCTATTTGGCCCAAATCTAGTTGAACCCTCCTTCCCACCAGTAAACTGTACAGCCGTCTGAAAGCCATCTAAATACTTAGACCTTAAAACATGATATACTTTCGAACCGTTATCACCTTGTGCACTTACCTCATCAGGTGAGTATATTATGCTAGGAAACTCCGATTCTAGCATGGCGACCACCCTTTTCTTCTCCTGCTCGTTATTCCCCTCAACAAGCGCAATAGTGGGAGCACGACCGAAGATAATCCTGGAAATAATTGATGACGAGAAAAATTCACTTGCAAATGCTATAGCTTTAAAATTCTCATTATTTCGGTGGAAGTTATAGCCAGGTAAGGGCGCTATTTCATCATCAACAAGATACATACAGTTATGGTTTATATGAATATTTTGCACCCCTATGGCTGCTTTAATCATATAAATCGCTGTGCCATCTTTGGCTGTGGCTACATAACCTTCGTTATCTATTTTTCCCAGAGCTATTTTATCTCTTAAAAATACAAAATCGCTTTCACTAGACCTCACGCGTTCCGCAAGATGCTGTCTCACAACTTCTTTCATAAGAATAACTACGCTGTAAGACCTTTGGTATAATTGACGAGGAAATTATCCACCAAGTTTATTGCAGACCTTGCGCCAGTACGATCTAATTTACCCTTCACTGAAAGCACACAAATACCGTGAATGCCGCTCCATAGGACATTGAGCGTATCTTTAACTTCATTAGAGCCGAAAGACATTTCCGATCTAACTAATTCCGTGTAATCCTCATAGAACTTATCAATTGCTTCTTGGTACCATTTCGGCACTACCATATCTTCTGGGAAACGATATTCAAACACCATGCTCCACAGGTTGAAGTTATTTTCGGCAAAACTAATATAGGCTTCACCAATTGACTTTAGCTTAGCCACCCCCTTACCTTTAGCAGAGCGCTTTATCTGCTCACCCAGTGCCTTCAAAGTTCTGGTATTAAGGTGCATGAAAATATCATCCAAATTCTGGAAAACGTTATAGAGCGTCCCTACCGTATAACCAATTTCTGCAGCGATTTTCCTCGTGCTTAGTTTTGCATACCCTTGAGTTGCCAGCATTTCATACGCCGCCTCAAGAATCATCCCCTTAAGCTCTTCAAATGAATGATCTCCTCTTCTGCCCATAATACTTCCCAAAAATTAATTGAACGGCATGAAAGTATCATAACGACATTCTTTATGCAAACTATAATTATCCAGTTGACTAATATTACATATGTACTTACTTTGGTCAGACTTAACCTGGGTTTAAGTCATATGTTATTCCTTAGAAAACTCTATACCAACAAACTAATTAGACATGCGTATCTTGCATGGTTTGTGATCTCTTTATTCTATTTATATCAGTATATTTTAAGAGTTACCCCCGGTGTTATAGTCGATAATATGAGGGCTTTCTTCCACATAACCGCTGAAGAGTTCGCCACCCTTGGTGCGCTATATCTTTTAGGCTATTCACTTTTACAAATCCCCTTAGGTATTATTGTTGATCGAATTGGTGTAAAGAAAATGTGCCTTTATTCGATCGCCATTTGCATTATGAGTTCATTATTATTTACCGCAACGCAACACTTCTGGCTAGCTCAACTCAGCCGTTTTATTATGGGGGTTGGCTCGGCATCAGCATTCATGTGCGCTCTGAAATTTACTGCCGATCATTTCCCGCCGGGAAACCGCGGCTTTTTAATGGGCGCCACCCTTGCCTTAGGTACAGTTGGCGCGCTAATTTCAGGTAAATCAGTCGCTTATGTTAAAGAGCATTCGGATTGGCACGATGTGATGGTATTTTCCGCAGGCGTGGGTACTATCGTATTCATCCTCATTGCCTGGTTGGTAAAGCCTCACCAAAGTGATGCTGTTGAGGAATTAAAGAGAAAATCCATCCGTGAAATCGCCGCAAGCATTTGGGAAATAGTTAGAAATAAGAACATCATGATTTATGCCGTGCTCGCGCTCGGTTTATACACCCCCCTGTCTGCTTTGGCGGATTTATGGGGTACCGCATTCCTCAAACAAAAATACTCATTAAGCAGAGTCGATGCCGCTGAGATCTCCCAATCAATGTATATTGGACTTACGATGGGCAGCTTGTTCCTACCCTGGATTGCCGAGAAATTTCATAAACTGAACCAAGCAATTATCTTTTGTAGCTTTGGTATTCTTACGACTTTCTCTTATCTGTTATACGGGCCTACCGTCGACTCAACCACATTAGTGTTTTTATTGATCTTGCTCGGTTTCTTCTGTGGCGCAGAGATGATGTGTTTTACTGGGGCATTATTTCATTCGCAAAAGTTCGACTCGGGCGAGATAATCGGCGTAGTTAACACCCTTAATATGCTTGGTGGCGCAGTACTTCAACAATTAATCGGTTGGGGACTAGATAAGCAATGGCTGGGCTTAACTGATGATATGGGAATCCGCCAATACACTACTGAACAGTATGTAACCTCTTTAAATGCCTTGTTAATTGTCATTACTTTCTGCTGCATAATTTCCTTCTCACTAATTGGCAGACCTATGAAAGTGCATGAAATTTAACCAAAAAAAACCACCGATTATGGTAAAAAAGGCTTGGTTTACTTAAAGTGATGTGTTATACATTACCAACTCAAACGATCCCGTAGCTCAGTCGGTAGAGCAATTGACTTTTAATCAATGGGTCGGCAGTTCAAGTCTGCCCGGGATCACCATTTTTCTCTCCCCTTTTTCTTATTAATATATTGTGATACAACTAGTTATGTGCGATCCCGTAGCTCAGTTGGTTGAGCAACTGACTCTTAATCAGCAGGTCGGCGGTTCAAATCCGCCCGGGATCACCAGGTTTATGATTAGATAAACATTCAGATTGACTCCTGCATGCCGCCACTTACGTCCGGGATAATTATTGGGCCATGTGTTATGAGCAAAACAGGGCTTTTGGCTCAGCCAAAATGAGCGGTGGAATAACTTGAAAAATCACTGGTCTAAGAAGTGCAGTTTATATCATCTTAATGTACATGATAAAATTTGCCCACTAGAGGGGGAATGAAATTTAAAGTTTGTCGTCCTCGTGAACACGTGGGTCCACCTTTAGTGCAAGCCGCATCATGGACCCCTGCTAGATGCAGGGGAACGACCGTAGATACCAGGGGGAATCTTTGTTTACCTGCGGCGGCAGGTATCCAGGTTTTATGCGGGTTGCAAGGTGTCCCCCTCCTGTTAGATAGACAAAAATAACTATTTATTAGTAACCAAGAATGCAGATCCTCAAGTTTTATCATGTACTTTAATATTTGGTTAACCGCGTGGGACAAAAATATTTTATACTCCAGTTTTTAACTGAAGAACGTCTGTCGGCATAGGCTCTACTACTGTCTGGGATAAATCCAATACTATCGTTTCGCTTCATGGTGATGAAATAAGTTGTTTGCTGCGCAAACTATATAAGACAAAAAATGGCCTGCAATTCCCCCCCACACCCTTCCTTGCAGGCCATTTTTA
>JBIOER010000047.1:0-6573 GCA_044446225.1 Rickettsiales bacterium
ATAGAAGTCATCAAGATGACCCAAATTGCACTTTTTAGACCAGTTAATTTTCAAGTTAACCCGACTCTCATTTAGGCTGAACCAAAAGCTATCTATTACTCATAACATATGGCTCAATAATTATCCCGGACATAAGTAGCGCATAGGCGGAGATCCAGCTTTCATGAGGCTTATAGGGTGGGTCCCCGCCTCCGCGAGGACGACAAACTTTAAATTTCATTCCCCCTCTTGTGAGCGAATTTTATGACGTGCTTTAACGATATATTAACTGTTTTCCCCTAACATATTAGTAATAGGTTGAAAGAGGTTTAAAATGATACTGACCAAGCTGCCATCAAAAAGTTCCGAAAACGTTAACTTGCCATTTCAATCGCGGATGGATGGGTTCGCGAAGTTAGGGTTGGTAAATGAAGCTGGGGAAGTGAAGTGGGATGCACTAAATACCTTAATCCAAAAAAACATGCCCGCGCTGCAGTTTGATAGTAAGGAAACAAGTTACCCGGATTCTCGAGGGGAGTATTTATTTAAGTACTTTATGGCAATAACCCAAAAGCTTGAAAATAAGACTGATTATTTAGATCAGGAGAAGAAGTTTTTAGACGATCAAACCGCCTTATTCAAAGGTGGAAGTATATTAAATGAGGAAGTGCGTGGGGCTCAGGAAATGTTTAAAGACCCTGCTATCTACCAATATTTCAAGGATAACTTATTACCAGCCCGGGGCTTTAGCGTAATATATGAATTGGATAGAGAGCTTTACAATGGTAAAGGGACTCTGCACGGTGCAATAATCCCGGAAGGCGACCCTTTGAAAGATAGTGTTATTTCGGCCTATGCAACGCCAATTAAAATAACCGAAAATGGCGTGGAGTCGATTGGTCTGGCTATTCACGTGGGTATGCACTATGAATTAAACAGGCCGACGGCAATTATAGACAACCCAGTTGTAAGGGCGTTATCCAATGAAGTCAGCTCAAAACCGGAAGTATATGAAAAATTTATTGGCAAAGGTAATGTCGGTATATTAAGCGATGCCGGGTATCATACTGGTGATGAAGAAGTTTTTTCGGTGCTCATCAAACAAGACCAGCTAACTAAAGAGTTTAAAGATTTTGGAATGTTAATGGGGCAGCATAACCATGATGAATTCATCGCGGCTGATAAGTTTAAACTTATGGATGATGGCCATAAGATAATCTACGTGGCACAAAATACCCATGCCACCTATGATAAGCCGATTACTTCGTTTATGGATTCTGTTGCGCACAACTTTGATAATACTGACGGCAAAGGGGTGATCCTCAAAGCCTACGAACATCCCGAAGAACACCTCATTAATGCCACCTTAGAAATTCGTACGCAGAACGAGCCAACCGCGGGAATCACCGGAAGCGCTGGGCCATCAAAGGCTTCGCCTGGGTTGCGCTTTAGTCTCGATCCAACGAATCCCCTGGAGACTTTGCTGCATTATAAATTAACCGCAGATAAAATAGAACAAGAGCCATACCTTTACACTAAGGTAGGACTTACCATTGCTGAAGAAATTGCCGCGCAGCAAAATAACTCTACTGTTCCTACTGAAGTTGAAATCCCCAGCGCCCACATCCAGCCTCAGGATGATCACATATTGATACCGCACATTGAGGTGGATAGTTAAATATCGCTACAACCCAAAAATTTGTTGGGGGTGCAGATTTTATTTGACAGTTAATTGCTTTTAGTTTCATGCAGACCTAGATCCTCAAGAAGTGAACTAATGTTTGAGTGCTTAACAAGGCCTTTGCCCGTATCCGTTTCCTTGAAAGCCATTAAAGTTTCTTCATTAGGCTGTTTTTGACATTCAAGGCGAATTTTATCCCTAATTGCAGACAAAACCAAATCCTTAACAGAAGTTGTAGTTGCCGCTGCAACTATTCTTAGCATCTGGTGGTCACTATTTGGTATTTCAATATTAATTCTACTCATAATAAGCTTATAATAGTTACATTAATAAGTTAACGGATGATACTTTGATTATCAGAGTGGGTGCTAAATTGTTGCGTAATAGGGTAGACCTAGCCAATGCAAAAGTAATGCACCTGATACCCTTTCTCAATTCCTTTGCGCTGGTACTTGGTTTGGATAAACTCAGCGGGTATTTCGGTGTAGTCAATTAAATTGGTCGAAGGAATGGTGAATTCACCTGCGGCAATAATTGCCTTTAATATCCATCCAGCATAGTCTTTATGGTCGGTAACCATTGTAATTGTTCCTTGAGGGCTTAAAACTTTTTTCAGAGCTTTGAGAAATTCGGGATTGATCAAACGTCGCTTAAGCTGGCGGCGTTTTGGCCAAGGGTCGGGGCAGATGATATATATGCAGTCGAAAAACCCTAGAGGGGTTTTATCAATTACTGGCCTAATATCGTCATTATGGATGCGGATATTAGTAATGCCGGTGTCTTCCAGCTTAACTAATAAAGAGCCCACACCATTAATAAACGGTTCAGCCCCATAACACATGAAGTCTGGATGTTTAATGGCGAAATCTAGCAGATGGTCGCCATTGCCAAAGCCAATCTCAAGCATTTTTGGAGATTGAGTGGGGGTAAGCTCAAACTTAAGCGTAGGCAGCAACTCCGACATCAGGCGTTCTTGGCGGGGGCGGAGTGCACGGGCAATTCGCCGTGCGAAAGATGGTAGGGGCTTTTTGATCATAATTGTTCACTATAGCGCAGTTCGCGCCAAAGGACAACTATACGTTGGTTTTACAAAAGCGGTATGAGGAAGTTGCTTCAAATTCTCTTTTCTTACGAAATATTTTGCGCATCTGTATAATAGGTAAGTAGAAGCTAACGCCAAAGAATCGAAGAATAAATTAAGTCCGATTACTTCGTTGTTGATTCCCATTGATAGTTGCCTGACCATTAAGCTCAAGAAACATAAAAGCACGCCCAGCACCCCATAAGCGATGGATTTTTCCCATTTTTTATAGAACAACACCAGCAATGCAAATTGCAGGAATAAAAACCCAACTGAGTTATGGACGAGTAAAATTAAGAAGTTGTAATCTAAAGTCATCATGCACAGTGACATAACTACGAACATGAAATACGAAACTAAAGTTAATCGTTTGCGAAGCTTTTTAGCAAAGCAGAGTTTGCTGGCGATGTTAAATGCTGCCAGTCCTGATAATCCATAAAATATAAAGCAGCACTTTTCGATCATCAGGTTGCCAAAAGAAGATTCGGGCGGGTACATTATATCCAAAGCTTTGGAGAGTGGGTTAATCGCCGATGCGATGAAAAACAGCGTAAACCAGACCGTTAGCGTTTTATTCATTCTAAAAGGGGACACCTGAAGAATTAACAGGGAAAATAATACGTTAAATCCAACGACAAGAAAGTCCGTAACAACGTGAGAAAGCTCCACCATGAGCCTTATCCAAGTTAAATCGTCTATTAAGGCTAACATTGTAACATTTTGCTGACAAGTGTTTTTATACTAGCTTTTAGAAGTGCGATAGTTTCTACTGTGTTTTAAGTTTTGAGGTGATATGAAAAAAGTCCTACTTTGTATACTAGACGGCATGGGAATAGCTAAGAGTGGCAAGTACAATGCCGTTAGTCTTGCCAATACTCCTAATTACAACTACCTCCTGCAAAACTGTCCCCATAGTGCGCTTGATGCTTGTGGTGAGGCTGTTGGTCTGCCTGTAGGGCAGATGGGCAACTCCGAAGTTGGGCACATAACCATCGGGGCGGGGCGAGTGATTTACCAAGACCTCCCGCGTATTTCCAAGGCCTTTGCACAGAACCAAGTAAAGCTGGATGTCAAAGGGGATGTTCATTTGGTTGGGCTTTGCTCGGACGGCGGGGTGCATTCGCATATAAATCACATATTAGCGCTAGGTAAGCTGCTCCATGGCAACAAAGTATATGTACATATGATTACTGACGGAAGGGACACGCCACCACAATCAGCCCTTAAGTACTTGGATGGGTTAAATGTAGCAACTATTTCGGGACGGTTTTATGCGATGGATCGCGATAAACGCTGGGAAAGAACGGATGCAGCATTTGAGGCGATTATTAAAGCTAACGGGGCGGAATTTAATGACCCGGCTACCTATATTAATAGTAGTTATCAAAATGGAGTGAACGATGAGTTCATTATTCCCGGGATCGCGGCAGGCTATCAGGGCTTTAAGGATGGCGACACCATGATATTTTGTAATTTTCGAGCTGACCGCATGCGCCAGTTTGCAGCTAAGTTCCTTGAAGCTGGATTTAGCAAGTCACGCACCATTGCTATGACTGAGTATTCTCAAGAGTTAGCTGAGAAGATGGAAGTATTGTTTAAAAACGAACAACCCAAGAATGTGTTGGGTGAAGTAATAGCCGCGCAAGGGTTTAAGCAGTTTCGGATTGCTGAGACCGAGAAGTATGCCCATGTCACTTATTTTTTAAACGGTGGGCGAGAAGCTTTGTTTACTGGTGAAGACCGGGTGATGATACCTTCGCCAAAGGTTGCAACTTACGACCTTAAGCCGGAAATGTCGGCATTTGAAGTGGCAGAAAAAGTGGTTGCGGCTGTGCAAAGTAACAACTACGCGTTAATTGTCGTGAATTTTGCTAATCCGGACATGGTAGGGCATAGCGGCAACGTCGCGGCCACGATTAAGGCGGTTGAGGCGGTGGACAAGTGTCTGGGGCAGATAATGATTGTTTGTAAAGCGGCCAATCATGACTTGCTGGTTACGGCCGACCATGGAAATGCTGAAGAGTTATATGATGAGAATAATCATCAGCCGCTCACCTCACATTCGATGAATAAGGTGCCATTTATTTATTATGGTAGTCAGCTGTTGCAACTGAAGGATGGAAGTCTTGCGGATATTTCTCCGAGTATATTAAAATTATTGGGAGTTGCAAAACCTGATGAAATGACAGGTTTAACGTTATTTTAAACCCTGGGTTGAGTCGATAAACCTTCTCGTTGCAAATTAGTGGAAAATAGCCTAGAATTGCGACTTAATTGGGATTTGGGTATGAAGCAGCAATTTAAAACTTTAGATAATGGTTTAAGAATCGCAACTGATGTGATGGACAGTATTGAGACTGTTTCAGTTAGCGTTTTGGTTAAAACAGGAAGCCGCCACGAGAACGAGAAAAACAATGGGATCTCCCATTTTCTCGAACACATGGCGTTCAAGGGTACTGCGACCAGATCTGCTAAACAAATTGCGGAAGAGTTTGATAGTATTGGTGGGTATTTCAATGCCTATACATCGCGTGAGAAAACCGTATACTACGCTAAAGTTTTGAAAAATGATTTGAGTGTTGCGGTTGATATCTTGGCGGATATTTTGCAAAACTCCTTGTACGAAGAAGCGGAGCTTGAAAAAGAACGCAAAGTGATTCTTGAGGAAATGAAAATGATTCAGGATACTCCTGATGATTTGGTGTTTGATTTTTTCCAAGACATTGCTTACCAGAATCAATCATTTGGTAGAAGTATTATTGGTACTGAGGAAACGGTTAATTCGATTAACCGTGCTGATATTATAGACTACGTTGCCAACCAATATAATTTTAAAGATATCATTATTGGTGCTGCAGGTAATTTTGACCAAGATAAATTCAGAGATTTAATTGCGGCCAGGTTTACAAACTTTTCTAACAACGTAGAAAATAAGTTTGAAACGCCAGCTTATACTTATGGTGATTTCCGCAAAGTGAAAGACTTAGAACAAGTGCATCTGGTTATGGGTTGTGAAGGGGTTTCGTACAAAGATCCAAGATATTATGACCAGCAAGTGCTGGCAATTATTGCCGGTGGTGGGATGTCATCACGCTTTTTCCAAGAAATTAGAGAGAAACGTGGGTTGGCTTATTCAGTCTCTGCATTTGGTTCTTCTTATAGTGACAGCGGTGTATTTGGAATTTATTGCGGTACCAGCGAAGATAAAACTAATGAGTTCTTTGATGTTGTATGCGATGAGATGAAAAAACTTGCTTATGATATTGCTGAAGAAGAATTAAAGCGCGCGAAAGCGCAAGTTAAGGCAAGTTTGCTCATGAGTCAGGAGAGTTCGGTATCCCGGGCTGAAAAATTAGTGGGTAACTTAGCGGTATTTGGTAAGTATATGCCAGTGGATGAAATTATTGCCAAGATTGAATTGGTTAATATTGATTCCGTCCAAGACTTTGCGAAAAAAATATTATCGGATTCTTCGCGTCTTACGCTTGCCTCTATCGGAAAGATAGATAAACTCTATAGTTATGACGAGATAGTTAAGAAGCTCGCATAAGTAGTAGGATTTTTACCAAATAGGTGGCAATGGCTAGAGCGATTACATTTGAACAAACTGGTGGTCCATCCGTCTTAAAGATGGTGGAAATTCAGGTGGCTAAACCTCAGAAAACTGAGGTGCAACTTAGGCAACTTGCAATCGAAGTAAATTACGTTGATGTCTATCATAGAACGGGGTTGTATCCCATGAGTGGTGCGATCAAAATTCCCGGTGTAAGTGCAGTGGGAATTATTGAGGCAGTAGGTGATGAGGTAACTAGATTCCATGTCGGAGATAAAG
>JBIOER010000048.1:0-6495 GCA_044446225.1 Rickettsiales bacterium
CATACATGTTACTGAATATAAAGTAATTTTAAAAGGGTTTTAATCACTATAGATTTTTTTGCTCAAGGATATATGCTGCCATATATGCAGGAAGCAATTAAGAAATTCGAATTTCTCGATACTCATTTAATGGAAGAGGCGCACAGCCTTGACCCACGGTCGTTTGAACTATTCAGCAAAATTCAAGCTGACCCTAAGCACATACTAAGCTATGAGTTAGAGCCTCTACTTAAGGTCGTTAAATTAATCACCTTAAGAATGTTTCTGTTTAATATCGCCAACAAGCAAGCCAACTTCTGTAATTTTGGCCAACCAATAAATGACCTCAGGCCGGTATTTACTGGACACCCCACCGAATTTTGCTCGGATGAAGTTCTGCATAACTTAATTGCACTGGAGAATTTTTTAGAACAAGAAAAGCCCAATACTCGGAGTCTTAACAGCAAACTCAATCATTTATTGCAAAGCAAATTGACCCCTGAAATCAAGCTTACCGTTGAGGATGAAGTAAAGCGCAATTTGTTTTACATGCAAAATTTTGCCAAATTTGCGCTCGATATTCCAATTAATAGTATCCATCTCAGAAGTTGGACCGCAGGTGACGCTGATGGCAATTACAACATAACTCCCTTTAAAATGGAGCGCGCGGTTAATTTGCATAAAGCAGCTGCGGTTAAAATTTATTTAACTTACTTGCATGGCTGCCAGTCCGTTCCGCCCAAAGCAATTGCTGCAATTAGAGATCTGAATCTTCAAAGCGCCTTAAAAGAATTTCCCGATCCCGGGCTACACAAGCTCTGCGATATTTTTGGCGTAAGTGTAGCCAAAATTGATATCCGCCAGAATATGAATGTGCATAGTAAAGTTGTCGCAGAAATTATTGAGTTCAGCTTAGAGCACTTAGAAGCAAAACCTTTGCCGACCGACGACGAGGCTCAATTAAAAAAGTTACTTAAAAGTCTGCGCTACTATCCCTTGATGCCCAAATACGCGGAAAACTTTAGCGAGACCGTAGAAGCTGAGCGTTGTGCACTGCTAAAAAAACTAATCACTAATAGCTCGTTTATTAAATTTGCTAGCCAGTTATTTGTCATAAATCCTCCTAAAACCTTACCGATGGTTATTAGCGATGAGCTTTTGCGCATCCAAGTTATTAATCAATATCCTGATTTCTTTGAGAACTATATCATCTCAAATAGCGAGGGGTACTCGAGTGTTTTACAATTGCTTTTATTACTAACTATTTCAGGAGCGAGGGTTAATATTGTTCCACTATTTGAAACTAAAAGCGCATTAAATAACGCCAAGTACATTCTGGCGATGATGCTTGCTTGTGAAGTATATCGCAACTATATCAAAGCCAAGCCGCAGAAGATTATGCTTGGTTATAGCGACTCAGAAAAGTACTCTGGTATTTGTGTTTTACCCTTAATTAGTAAAACAGCCAAGCAACTAATTGCCTATGGCGCGAAACTCGGTGTGGAAGTGGAGATCTTCCATGGGAATGGGCTGGATTTGGGGCGCGGTGGTTCTTTTGTGGTAGCTAAAGAACAAACATTTCAGGGCAACCATATCCGCTATGCATTTTCAAGTAAAAATTCCCTGTGCACCCACCTGGCGCATTTTGCCAAAGAGACTGACTCCCCCAAGGAACTGACGGTACTAATTGAGGAAGGCTCTAAGTTTTTTGAAACAATTTGGGATGAAAATCACTTGCAACCTAAATTACTCGAGTATCTCAAATTTGCCTCGCCTTATCAATTATTCATCAGATCCAATAACTTTAGTTCCCGCCCTAGTCAACGCTTCACCAATGACAATGAGCATCACCCACTTAGAATTTGGTTTACTGATTTAATCGCAGATGATGGCAATATCCTTAAAGGCTTAAGAGCAATTCCTTGGATGGCCACCGCTGAGCTCACCTTCACTAACTTCAACCTTTGGCTAGGATTTCGCCAGGGGCTTGAGGCAATGCTTAATAAGTATGATACTATAACTGTGAAAAAAAACCTTACTGGATCGGAGCTGCTAACTAAAGTGTTATACGGTCTTGCGACTGCAGACTTCCAGCTCGCAAAAGCTTATACAGAACATGAGTACGAATTCCTAACTTTCCTTGAAAAAGAATTCGTGGCCACGCAAAAATTATTAACCAAGTTAAACTTTAAACTACCCGAGCTTGTTGTTGAGTTACTGAACTATAAGAACACTGTCGTTTACCCGCTGAAATTGCTCATGACCCATATCAACCGCCATGTAGTTTATGGCAAAAAATCTCCCACCTCACTCTATGCAGGAATCACTGAGCATTCGATGCAAACCTTGGTGGCCAACATCTATTTGGGATTAAGTGAAGCGCGAATTCCCATTCGTGAATTGACTCTCAGTTGACCATGTATTGATGGTTGGTTGCCCGCCATAAAAAGCTCTTAAACCTTGTGGCCCAGTTGTGCTATCAAAAAATTGCAATAATATAGCTCGAGGATTTATGCACGCCACTCCAAATAAAATAAGCGCCACCATTGAAGGACTGCTTATTACAGCTTTGCAAACGCTAGAAAGCTGTTTTAGCGATTTAGCTAACTGTGATGACAGCCTTAATAAATGCACTAAAATTGTTAAGTCAGTGGAAACAATTTGTAAAACGCTGATCCCATTAGTAAAAATAAAAGCAGAGGAAGCTAAGCTTGACGCTAGTGATGAAGCAGTTGACCCTAACTCCGCGGAAGCCGTTATCACCAATGTGCGTTACCTTCAGTCAACTTTGAATTTTTATAATAATACACTCCCCCTAGATCACCCCGCCCGTAGCTATATTGGGTTTCAGCAGCAAGGCGGCGAGCCGAATACCCTTGGCTCAAAAATAGATGCAAAAACTCCTTATAATTGTAACCCGCATTAATACCAACTCCATAAATAGCTTGGGAAGCATCCTGCTTCGTCTAAGCACTCACGCAGAGGATCTTGTATAAAGTCTGCTGGTGTACCTACTTTTAAATGCTAGCAGCTAGGGTATCTCAAGGGCATTGACTACCTGGAGCGATATGTCTATCCGGCGCCAGCTCGCCAAGACCAACGATTTCCATAGTTGTGTCATATCCGGAGGTAATAACCACTGGAGAAATTTCCGCATCTTCCGGACGTGGGGCAGAAAATTTGCTTTCGTTGACATTACTAATTCCCGAGTTCATTTAGACCTCCAGTTGATTACTCTAATCCCCAATCCACTTTTAACTGTTAATTTAAAAATTGGAGTTGGTAGAAGCTAATTGTGTCCACCTGTCTAGAAATTTTAATTTAACATTTTAGGCTCAATCTTGCCTAACCTTACCATAGTCGTTAAATCACTGGAAAATTATGGTTTTTTGTGCTAGATTACTCTCGATTTTATAGCAAACGTATTTAGCGAAAAACATGATTAAACAAGCTTATGATGTAATTGTTGTTGGTGCAGGTCATGCCGGCTGTGAGGCAGCTGCGGCAGCGGCAAGAATTGGGGCGAGTGTTGCACTGGTTACTTTTAAGCGAACTAACATTGGCGAGATGTCTTGTAACCCAGCAATCGGCGGGGTCGGTAAGGGAACAATCGTTAAAGAGCTTGATGCCATGGATGGCATTATGCCCAAAGCTGCTGACGATGCCTGCATCCATTTTAAAATGCTTAATTCAAGCAAAGGTTCCGCCGTTTGGGGGCCAAGAGCCCAAGCCGATCGAAAGTTGTACCATGCGTCGGTGCAACAGCAAATTGCTGCCTATCCTAATATTGAGGTAATCGAAGCAGAGGCTGAGCGGGTGGTGGTTAAAGACAGAGCGATCCACTCTTTAGAAACTAGTGCTGGAACATTAGTTTGTAAATCTTTAGTAATTACCACCGGAACCTTCCTTAACGGTATGATTCGGATCGGTTCTTCTACCCTTTCGGCAGGCAGAATAAACGAATTACCCGCCAAAAAACTCGCGCATTTTATCGGCGAGTTTGGATTTTCCACTGGTAGGCTTAAAACCGGGACTCCGGCTCGGCTCTATAAAGACAGTATCAATTGGGATATTTTGGAAAAGGTTGCTCCTGAAGCAAAAGAGCAAATCGATCCTTTTTCTTCATTTACCACCACTATTGCGCCGGAGCAGGTGATTTGCCACCTCACCGCAACTAATGAGCATACTCACCAAATTATTCAAAACAATTTTGCTAAGTCACCCCTCTATTCAGGGCAAATTAGCACTGGCCCTAGGTATTGCCCTTCCATTGAGGATAAGCTTAAAAAATTCTCGCATAAAGATTCCCACCGAATATTCCTCGAACCTGAAGGGCTTGATGATGATTTGATTTATCCCAATGGCATATCAACCTCGATGCCAGAGGATGTGCAGTTGGAATTCCTTCAGTCAATTCGTGGCTTAGAAGCTGTTCGCGTCGCCCGTTATGGCTACCTCATCGAATATGATTATGTTGACCCTCGTGAGCTCCACGCAACCCTGGAAACCAAAAGAATTAGCCACTTGTATTTGGCGGGGCAAATAAATGGTACAACTGGCTATGAAGAAGCCGCAGGGCAGGGCGCTATTGCTGGTGCGAATGCAGCACTGAGCATTGATGGGAAATCCTATACGCATTCTCGCGCCGATTCCTATATAGGTGTAATGATTAATGATTTGATCACACGAGGAGCGAATGAACCTTATCGCGTGATGACATCTCGGGCAGAGTATCGTATCCAGCTTCGTCAGGATAATGCCGACCAACGTTTGTTGCCTGTTGCTTATGGTTTGGGGTTGGTTGGAAACAATCGGGCGCAATTATTTGCAGCAAAAACGGCGGCATTACAGCGACTCAAATCAACGTTGCTAAATATATCGATGAGCCCTAATGAATTCGAGAAATTAGGCGTGAATTTTTCCAAAGATGGTAAAATTCGCAACCTTTATGAAGTCATCGGCCTACCGCAATTTAATTTTGCGGACATCCTAAAGCTTGTCCCTGAGTTTGCAACCTTACCCGCAAACGAGCTGAAATACCTTAAAATACTTCAGGCCGACTCTCTTTACGGGAAATACTCAGCTCGTCTACAGGAAGACTTGCATATGTATAGCGCAGATCTTAAGACGTTAATTCCGGATAACTTTAATTATTCTTTAGTAAAAGCCCTCTCTATTGAAGCGATCCAAAAACTATCTTCATTTAAGCCAGGCTGTTTGGCGGAAGCCAAAACTATTCAGGGGATTAATCCCACATCAATTATTGCCCTAGAGATATTTCTCAGGTCTTATAAAGCAAGTTAGCGCACCCCCTCGTATTTTGCTCAACCGAAGTAGGATGGGTAGCTCTTGCCTGACTGACTTAGCTAGCTATAGCTTTCCAACTAGCTTACTTTAGCCGCAATTCGCGTTATAAATACAAGCTAGGGGAATGTGACCTATTATACAATTCTTGTATTTAAAAAACAGGCGTGGCTTTATATTTTTGTACGGCCTAATCTGAAATTCGAGTTATACCAACGCCAGCTTTTAAATTAACAGCTGCACAGCTTTATTTATGCAGGCTTATCATGACATTTGGAGTAGTTTACTTGACGTAAGCGACTGAAAATTACAGAGGAAGCTTGCGGAAAGAGAAAGAGTAGGCGTTAACTTTAAAAATGGAATTGGTATTAGCTTATATTCAGGTCGCCAACCGAAACATATCTGGCACTATGTGACAGGCGATTACGTCTGAATCAACTTTAAAGCGAGATTTGCTACAAGCCTAGCTAGGAAGAAATTAGTTGGTAACCTGCTATTAAAAATACACTAGAGATTTAATTAAATTAAAGTATCTTAGCTCAGACAGGTGCGCTGCAATTTGGCAAGCATTTTGCAGTAGAGCATCTACAGTAGAGACAACTTTTATGGTTTTTCATTAATGGAAAGAGAGCCCCTTCAAGCTATTGATTACAACGCAGAAATCGAGCAAAATGTTTCACGTGAAACATTTCAGCAATTACAAAAATTCAAAGAGCTGATTCTTAAGTGGAATAAAGCGCAGAATCTTACCTCAAGAAGCAGCGTATCCATGGGTCACCTAGATGAACTTATTGCTGATTCGCTTATTCTTGATCAACTTATACCAAAAAACTGCGCGGTGCTTGATATTGGCTCTGGCGGGGGCTTCCCTGGTCTGGTACTAGCTATTTTAGGACATAGAATCGATTTGGTGGAAAGAAATTTCAAAAAAACTGTTTTCTTAACTGAAGCTAAACGCCAACTTGATTTACCGCTGTGTAAAGTCTTGAATACCGATATCAGAGATTTAGACCAAGTAAATAAATATCAATATATTTGCTCAAAAGCCATGGCCACCAGCGAATTTATAGTGAACGCAACAGCAAAAAATATTGTTAGAGACTCCAAATATTTACTCTTGAAAAGCCCTGACCAGATGAGTGAAATCGAGCAACTCAAAAAGTTATATCGATTCACCTTGCAACAAGTTGAAAACAAATATAAAACTAATAG
>JBIOER010000049.1:0-6309 GCA_044446225.1 Rickettsiales bacterium
CCGCAAACGTTTCCCGTCCAAAATGACGAAGCTGTCGTCATATCGCCAGGCACGGCATTATATTTAGCTACGAAGTTATTATAAGCTGTTTGATAACTCTGCAGGTCAGTAATTACAGATCTTATTTCCGCTTGTTTAACCATGTTGGCACCCGCGGCAATACCTGCGACTAGGAAGCCAATTATCACGATCACAATTGATAGTTCAACTAGGGTAAACCCTCGTGAACCACTTGATTTAATTTGGTTACTCATTTTATTCTCCTTAATATAATTGTTTATATATATAAACCTCACCTATTTCGGCAGGCTTAAATATAGAGTCTAAACTCAATCAATTAACAATCGGTTAAGATTTTACGTTTTTGCGATACGTATTCTCATATTTATCAGAAAACCGTATAATTATTGTTATTTTCATTCGCTTTTTGGCAGAGTAAACCAAAAAGAAGTGCCGAAGCCTTCCAGACTTTTAACCCCAATTTTACCGCCATAGTTCTCAACTATGGTCTTACAGATGTAAAGCCCCAGGCCATCCTTCGATGAATTATCATCCGGAAGCTGGAAAAACTTATCAAAAATCTTTCGTTTATACTCCGCCGGGATAACCGTACCGCCGTTATGAATAAGGAATTTCACCTTTTTAGGCAGGTCGTGCAACCTAATTGAAACCTGGTAACCAGGATTTGAGTGCGAAATCGCATTATCAATCAGGTTCTCTAACACCAACTTAATTTGATAATCATTGGCATATATATTACTTTCAGCCCCATCAAACTCTGCATCAAGCACAATGTCTTGCGTTGAAGCTAACGCTTCAAATGAATCTATCACCTCTTGAATTATCTCAACCAGATTTAATTTATGCAGAACAGAAAATTGCGTGGTTTCGATGTAATTAAGATCTTGGAGGTTAACTAAATTCCTCCTTAGTCTAAAGCAATCGTTTCTAGCGTAAGACAACACCTCTTCCTGCTTCTCGTTAAGCATTCCGATCTTTTGATCCAAACAAGAGTGAATTGCAATGTGAACCGAATTTAGCGGCTGTAGCAACGTATGCATCATATTACTAATATTCTCAGTTTTGATATAACCCTTAACATTTAGATTGGTAATATTGCGCATAATAACGGCAATACCAATCACCCCTTTAAGAGTTTCATGAACTGGCCGCGCACCAACAATAAACTCATACCTTTTATCAGCTATTTGCACCAACAGCGCGCCAGTCAAAGCATCGGGAAGATTTTCATGCGGATCCGCCAAAATCATTTGCGCTAAATTCTCCACTCGACTGCGCAAATTTTCAGGCAGTATACTCAAAAAACCCTCTAGGTAATTTTTAGAATTATCAAACTCAAAAAACTCAACTGCGGCACGGTTTACATGCAATGTTTTAAGCTCTTTATCTAGAATTAGAATTGGGTCAGGATAACTATCAATCGCCGCTTGCATAAACAACTGCGTTTGAATAACATGCCCAACTGTAGAGTTGCGGTAGCTCTCAATATTGGTAGTCAATGTGTTAAACTCTTTTCCTAACGCCGCCACCTCATCGTTACCTCTGATGTCCAATTTAGTTCCTAGTTTACCCTCTGAAGCTTGGCGGATTAATTGCGTAAGTTGCGAAAGCGGCCTTAAAATCCTATTAATCCACGTACTTGAAATCAACAACCCGACGAAGAAAGCAAGCAAAGTAATAAGCAGCACCACTTTTGACATATGCTTGATCATCAAGGTTATTTCTTCAGTTTGATAAAAAATATCATCCTGATTGAGGTCAGAAAGCAGCGCTATCGATGCCTTAACGTCTATCAGCTGGGCATGCAACGTTGTTTCATAACTGTTTTTATAATCAATTTGTCGGGTAGGAAATGCCTGTAATGAAGTGGCAACAATTAACCATTTACCGTCTAAAGTACTAGTAACCTCCTCTTCCCCCGAGATAGACATATTACCCTTCTGGATATCTAATTGCTTATTAAAATTTTGGATATACTGACTTATCTCAAATTCTAAATCACTTTTTGGAATCTCGCCGCGCACCGCTTTCCATAACACCTCATCGATATTATCGGTAGCTTTACGCATTTCTTGCATAGCAATTAAGCTTTTATAATTACTGATTAAGATGGTGTTGGTATGTACCCCAATGGTGTTAAACGATAAAAAAACCATCAGACTAACAATGATCACCACCACTCCAAGCGGCGCTTGTGTAGCCAAGATTTGATTCTTTAAAATCATTTAGCACCCCCCAAATCCCCATCTTTGTTCACTACGTGAACGTCGTATACTCTTTGGTCAAGAATCCTGCGCAGCAGGGATGTCTTAAATACCCTGGTAAACAAGGAAAAATCCTCATTCACAATCACAAAGTGTTTAATCCGCGAGCTCTTAGCATACTCAAGCCACGTCTTAATGCGATCTTCTCCTCTAATTTGGATGAAATTCGCCCCCAACTCTTCTGCTAATTGCATGTCGGAATAAAGAAAGCGTTGTTTCATTGAGTCGATCACTTCCGGGCGATCTTTCTGGGTTTCCACATAGACCACATACCAATCGGTATTAAGCTTCCCTGCTAGCCTGGAGGCTTTCCTTAGCAAAAACTTTTGCGAGAATGGCTTGGGCTCAAAACATACCATAATCCGATCTGACGCGGAGCGTTTTGCCTCGCCCACATCCCCCCTCGTCACGGTAAGCGGATTCTCAATCCGCTCCGCCACCTCTCTTAGCGCTAGCTCCCTAAGTTGGGTTAAATTTTCAAACTTAAAAAAATTGAATAATGCTTTATCCACCTTGTTTTCAGCATATATTTTACCAGACTTAAGCCGGTCGATTAAATCCTCCGCCGCTAGGTCGATATTAACGATTTGATCGGCATTGTTAATAAAGCTATCGGGAACTGTCTCAATCACTTTAACTCCCGTGATGCTGTGCACCAAATTATGCAAACTTTCCAAGTGCTGAATGTTAAACGCACAGATAACATTAATCCCTGACAATAACAGCTCTATCACGTCTAAATAGCGCTTTTCATTGCGGCAAGTAGGTAAATTGGTGTGCGCTAGTTCATCGACAATTACCACCTCAGGCTTACGATTTATTATGGCGTCAAGATCCATCTCTTCAACGACCACTCCATGATAGTCTATCTTCATACATGGCACGCGCTCAAGACCCGCTACCAACTCTTCAGTTTCTACCCGACCATGCGTTTCAATGTAACCAAGAACCACATCAATATTCTTTTTCTTTAGGCTATGGGCTTCTTCAAGCATACGATAGGTTTTACCAACTCCAGCGACCGACCCAATATAAATCTTAAGCCTACCCTTCTTGGTGCTTTCCAGAAGCTCGATAAAATCATTTGTGCTCATTTTTTCAGTCATTTAGCGCTATCTTTAGCTCATATTTAATATAATCCTACTACCAAGGACACCATAACACCAGCCCTCTTGATAAAAATCTGCTCCCACGGTAAAATTAATGATTTACTTTTATGGCAAACTTGTTATAAAATGCATAACTACAAATCAATCAAGGTTTTATGTCAGTTAAGATAAGATTATCCAGAAGAGGCGCTAAAGGCCGCCCCTACTATAACATCGTTGTTGCAGACTCTAGGTCTCCACGTGACGGTCGTACAATTGAAGTTATTGGAAGCTATGATCCACTTCGCGAAGCAGAAAAATTCAAAGTAGATGCTGAAAAAGCAAACCATTGGATTAAGCTTGGTGCGCAACCTACAGAAAGGCTTGCAAAGCACTTCAAGACGCTAAATATCGCAGCATAATTAACCACAGATTATCTACAAGGTATGAGAAAAGATAACACAGCTTTAAAAGCACAAGACACCTCTAACGACATTTGTGTAGGAGTTATAACTTCAGTTTCTGGAGTTAAAGGTAACGTAAAGGTTAGAAGCTTCACTGAGAATCTTGATGACATATGTCATTTCTCCTATGTTTTTGATGAGTCAAGCAAGCAATATAAAGTAAGCCTAGTTTCCAAAAGGAAAGATTTCATAATTGCCGCTATTGAAGGAATTAGCAACCGTAACGAAGCTGAAACACTTCGTAACACGATGCTCTATATCAAAAGATCTGAGCTTCCGGCCGTTAAATCTGACCAATTCTACCATACCGATCTTATTGGCTCTGAAGCTAAATTAGAAGACGGTGGGTTCATTGGCTCGGTTAAGAATATTCTTAACTTTGGCGCTGGTGATATCATTGAAATTTATGACGTTGCTGCGGAAAGGACGATCTACTACCCGTTCTCAAAACAGTTTGTAGTGAACGTAAACACTGATGCCAAATCACTCATTCTTAAGCCGCTCGAAGAAATAGCCGCTACTGCTGAATAATACCAAATCTATTTTTAAAGCGCTGTAGACAACTACAGCGCCTTTTTTATACTCCTTAATACACCAAAAATTTATCGCAAAGTTTTTTAACTTCCTTATAGGTCTTTTGCTCTGTATCTGTATTACCTTCAGGATTATTTATCATCGCATCCAACACATCCGCAATTAGATTACCAATAATTACAAATTCAGCATGCTTAAAGCCCCGTGTAGTACCAGCTGCTGAACCGAGGCGGATACCCGATGTAATCGCTGGTTTTTCTGTATCAAAGGGAATTGAGTTTTTATTACAAGTTAGCCCTGCTCGCTCAAGTGATTTTTCTGCCGCATTACCTTTTAAGCCTTGCTTGCGCAAGTCCACCAGTAACAGGTGACAATCAGTTCCGCCGGTAAACAGTTCATAGCCACGGCTAATTAATGTACTGGCAAGCGTCTGGCAATTGGCAATCACTTGTTTTGCATAGACTTGATAATCCGCTCGCAGCGCTTCGCCAAAGGCGATCGCTTTTGCCGCAATCACATGCATTAGTGGCCCTCCCTGCAGCCCAGGGAAAATTGCCGAGTTAATCTTCTTGGCCAACTCTTCTTCATTAGTTAAAATAATCCCTCCCCGTGGACCCCTTAAGGTTTTATGGGTAGTTGAGGTAATAACGTGCGCGTGCCTAACTGGAGATGGGAATGCGTTCCCCGCAACCAAACCAGAGAAGTGCGCCATATCCACCATAAAATAGGCCCCTACGCTATCAGCGATTTTCCTAAATGCTTGGAAATCTATTTTGCGCGGATAGGCCGAGCCACCTGCAATAATGAGTTTTGGCTTATGTTCAGCGGCGAGCTGAGCAACCTGATCCATATCTATGTAGCCATCTTCCTTCCTTACCCCATAGTTGATTGGGTTAAACCATTTACCCGAAAGGTTCACCTTAGAACCGTGCGTTAAATGCCCACCAGCATCAAGGGACATCCCTAGGAATGTATCGCCGGGTTGCAACAACGCCAGAAACACGGCTTGGTTCGCTTGCGAACCAGAGTGTGGTTGCACATTGGCGAAGTTAACCCCATAAAGTTTTTTAAGACGATCAATTGCCAAATTCTCTGCAATGTCAACAAACTCACAACCACCGTAATAACGGCGAGCTGGATAACCTTCAGCATATTTATTAGTTAAAATCGATCCTTGAGCTTCCATCACTGCTTGGCTGACATAGTTTTCCGAGGCAATCAACTCGATCGAGTTTTGCTGGCGATCATACTCTTGCATAATTGAATTATAGATTTCAGGATCGTGAGTTTTAATTTCTTGGTAAATTTCGGTTTTAGTTTTATTTGCTAGCATGTCTGCCTCCACTGTTAGTTTGTTAACTCTTTTTTCATGACGCCCACCTTCAAATTCGGTGGCGATGAACTTCTCAACGATATCAATTGCTTGTTCAAGCCCTATACGCCTGGCTCCAATTGTTATCACGTTCGCGTTATTGTGTTTACGCGCCATAACCGCCTCTTCTTCATCGTGACATAAAACAGCACGAATGTGGGCAAAACGGTTGGCGGCAATATTAACACCCACTCCACTCCCACAAATAATGATTCCAAGAGAGTCTGGGTGAATAAGTAGGTTCTCAACTACATTCTTAGCGAAATCGGGATAATCGACCGACTCCTCGGAGTTCGTCCCCAGGTCAAATAGTTGGTATTGTTCGGAGAAATGGCTGATTAACTCTTGTTTGAGCTGGTATCCAGCATGATCTGATGCGATTGAAAGTGTAATTTTATTTTTGACGGTCACAATATTTTTTATTTAGATAACCTATTCCATTTTATTTAATGCTGCAATCTGAATTATTTACATCGACCTTAACATTACTTAAAGTACATGACAGAAGTGTTCTTTACTCTCGTTTTCAACCAGGGAAATGTCATCTCCGCATAGGCGGAGATCCA
>JBIOER010000050.1:0-6188 GCA_044446225.1 Rickettsiales bacterium
CTGGATACCTGCCTGCACAGGTAAACAAAGATTCCCCCTGGTATCTACGGTGGTTCCCCTGCATCTAGCAGGGGTCCATAGTGCGGCTTATATCAAAGGTGGACCCCCGTGTTCACGAAGATGACATTATCCTCGCTTGTCGTCCTCGCGGATGCGGGGACCCACCCTCTAAGCCTTATGAAAGCTGGATCTCCGCCTATGCGGAGATGACATTACCCTTGTTGAAAACGGGAGTAAAAATACTTTTGTCATGGGCGTTAACGATTTATTAACTGTTTTATGAGAATATAGAATTATAAGTTGGTTGAGGATTATATGGATGATAAACACAATGGTGATGGACTAGTCGTAATTGCACAGGCTGATATTGATATAAAAGCAGTATCTCTTAATCATGAGGTTGCTTCAGCAAAAGAGTTATTTAAAGGTCCTGGGGTGTCGACAGGTGGAGCAACTAATAGCAAAAAATTCTCAGTTAAAGTAGGAGAGACAACAAGGGATGCGCAGAGTAAAAAATCGACGTTCGGAGATCCGAAAAGAGCGATGACCGGTGTTCAAACAAACTATTCAGATGTGGTGGCAGAAATTATCGCCAGCTGTATTGCTGCAAAAGCAATGAATGGGAGAACGGATGGTGTGGAAGTATCGCCAATAACTGCTCCGGTAGTTTATGAGAGCAGAGCTTTGAACGCAAGTAAAATTGGGATGTACTCTGTTTATCTTAACTCAGATAAAGATTATATAACTAGAACCTATGATCAATTTTTTGATGATATGGGCGGAACATACGAAACGAAACCGCGGTTCATTCTTCCTGATAAAGAAAAAAAACACGTCACGGTTAATTTTGATAGTGCGGCAGATAAAACTGAGCTGTTAAAAAAAGGTGAGCTGGTTGCAGGGGTTGATTATAAGTATAAAAAAGCTGCAACAGTTAAGCTGGATAAGTACGAAATTGCCAAATCGATGAAAATGTCATTGTGCTTGATGGATCACGATGTGAACCCAGGTAATATGATGGTGATGATCAACCCAATCAGTGGACAATCTATCGATGGACGGATCGACTATGGTAATGCTTTTAACAATATGATTAAGCCACTAGCGATAAGAGGCTATAAAAAAAATGGTCAAGGTGTTTTACATGCGTTGAATATTGATAAAATTAATGACCGCGCAGGAACACCAAAGTTTTGGAGAGATTATAAAAATGTATGTTTGGATGAAAAATTTATAAAAGCATTTCGGGAAGATAATATTATTCCAAGTGATGTAACAGAGGGACTAAATGAAGCGAGGAAGCAGTTAAAAGGCATTGTAAATAAGGGCGACAATGGCATGAACACAGATTTGGAGACAGCGCTTAAAGAAATTATAAAAAATATAGAGGGTGTAGAGTATAAACCCCAAGCAAACACAAATGGTGGAACTAAGGAAAATCGTCTATACCACTTCATTGATCATGCTTTAGGGCAGATTGAAACGAAGGTGCTTGCAAATATTGAGGAAGCAAAGTCAGTTGGGAATTTGCTTAAAATACAATCGTTAGTTGATCAAGTGCTCAAAGATACTGGTAAGAAAATGAATATAGATGATGTGATAAAAGAAATTGCTGATTTATATGCTGGGGATAAGGGATACTTACTTGACAAGAAGGTAGCTGATGAAATTCAGTGGGTAAGGGTGGAATGGAGCGATGACAAAGTTAAAAACCAACCTTTTAAGGGGACGTTATCAGGCTATATTGTAGCTAGGTCAACAGTAGTTGGAATTAATGGTGAGCGACTAAATAGGCTGGTGAGTGGAATTGCAGCCATCAGTGAAGATAAAAATAGGGATAATGATAAAGCGAGAACAGCAGGTGGTGGTCCTACTAGTGTTTCTACTGTTAATAAAAATAAGGCTGTTGTTGTTAATAGTCAAGGGGTACAAAAGTATATTAATACTGATGTCACTATAAATTTTACGAGGGAATAATGATCAACAAAGTACAAGAAATTACCAAGGCAGATATTACAACCATTTGGAACACCATGTCACTGCTTGAGGGAGGCAGCACGGAGCAGCAAAAGCTTGAGGCTGCCATCATATTTGGGCATATTATTAATTCAAGTAGCTTTACTGATGCGCAAAACATCGCTATCTGTGATGAATACGTCACCAGCGTGGTAACTGGAGTTTATAGCTATCCCAATACTAACAATACTATATTTACCTACTATCAAGATTTGAGGGAGGTTTTTACTGGAAATAAAGCGGTGGAACTGGAAGAGTTTTTCGGCAAGATCTCCGAGCAACTACCGCAAGAAGATGTTAGGGGGGTTCTTGCGCCAATTATTGCAGGAATTATTAATGGAATTAACGCGATCGACATCAACCGAACTACAGTTGATCAAGCTGTGCGCGCTTGTATTGAAAGGGCGTTTAGCAATGAAAACGCGGTTGAGCAGCCACAAAAATAATTTATAAACGCACTAAATTACTACTAGATATTTTAATAAATATATGGTAATTATTTCCCACCTAGCCGGATTAGCTCAGTTGGTAGAGCAACCGCCTTGTAAGCGGTAGGTCGTCAGTTCGAGTCCGACATCCGGCACCATCAAATTCTCACCATAAATCATAAATAATCCTTGAAGCCTTGCAATAGCCTCTTACAATGGATGTAACGCTTAAGGTATTAATTGTTCACACTACTTTACATTTTAGTCTTCATAATTTTTATACCAACCATTTACTTACTGTACGTGGAGGTGGAATTTCTTAGTGATTTAAAGCGCCGCGAGAAGCTCTATAACAAGATGGCAATATTCACAATTGGCAAGCGTTTGACGGCCTTCACTATCGAAAAGACCGAATATGTCGAGGCAAATGTAGCGATGAGCATGGGCTCAATCAGACGGTTTTTGTTTTGGGTCTTGCGGTTGGTTTACAAAACTAACGTGCACCGCAAAGTCCTTATGGATTTGGCACGGCGTGAGTTAGTAGTTCGTATTAAAAAAGCGGCGCAGGGCTCTGACTACGTGGTTAATCTGCATGTGGATAACTTTTGTTTGTCAAAGGGGATTGTTATCCTCCATGCCTATGGAACTAGTGTTAAGCTCCACCAAGATACCCTTTCCCTATACCACATACCTGAAGAACTCCCACCACTTAGCCGGTACACCAATATTGCCACCCTTTTGTACCAGTTCATTTATCCAATGTTTGTAATAATTGCAATTCTTGCTTCCATTTACGCAACCCACGAGCTTTACCGTATTGAGGCGCTAAGTGCAATTAATTCGCATTATGAAAATGTGCTATGGAATTACATGAAGACCTCATCTTACATAGAAGATAGAAATTTAAAGCCGCACCTCTTAGAAACCGAAAACTCAATGCGCCAAGTGCTTAAAAGCTTACCTACAGGTGATTTACTTGTAGGATACGATCCCGAGCTTTATTTGGAGGATGATACTACTGAGCTCGCCTATATTCTCCCCACTGCAAAGATTATAACTACTAAGGGTGTGGTGAATGAAATGGATTCTGAGAATGAAGTGGCATTCTTCTTGGCCTATATGCTTGGGCATCTTAAAAACCAAGAGCATATTAAAAATTTAAATGAAGAGTTGGTCGATCAGTATTTGTTAATTAAAGCATTTGGTGAAGATAGCTTCATTGCAAAGCTAGGGGTGCGGCTGACCCCATTTTATTACGTTACTTTTAACGAGCAACAAGAGCTGGACGCGATTAAATTTGCGCTTGACGTTGTTAACCAAAAGTACGGTGGTATTGGTCTGCGTGACGAATATATTGATCTATTTATCAATACCGAGTTTGGTAAGGCAAGGAAGGTAAATGTAGACAAGCTAAGAACATTGCTCAGTCAATACTCTGAATCTAAACCAGTACCTATCTCATATATTGTTGACGAGCCAATAGTTACAAAGCAGCCGTTATACTTTGGTAAGATATTTGCCAGTAATGATGAGCTAGATGAATTGTTTAAAGATTTTAACACACAGTATACGGATGGGCTTAACAAGTATTTAAAAGCGGCTAACTTCATTCCCAATTTAATGAACCCCGCTAACTTGGTGACTAAAGATCAGGTAGTTTATGGCAACCAGATGCTCAAATACGGGAATGATTTGCTTGACTACTACGAGCCATATTTGGATGGCATTGTGAATGAATTCTCGGTTAAGATAGCTGCCGATATCGCTAAAATCAACGATAGTGACCGCCAAAAAATACTGAAGGCAAATTGGGAGAGGCAGATGAGTTACTCAACAAATATCGCTTCCTCCTATTTTGCAAGAGATAGGCTGGTGCTTCAGTCCTTGGGCGGGCTGATGTCATTTTTGAATAAGAGGGTAGGGAAATACAGTTTGCAAGGCGGAACTTTAGTATTCCTTTACAGTAACGATCAGCAGAATTACGATGTGCTAATTAATCGTGCAATTAACCAATATAACGGCCCACTACCAACTAACTAATTTACAAGGAGAACCTATGGCAGATGAGATATTACTTACAACCCTAGAGAACATACCAGCCTCGGACGTAGAGCAGCACTATGGGATTGTTTCCGGTAATGCTGTTAAAAGCTCCGGTACGCTGACTAGCTTTATTCAAGGCATTCGCAATTTCTTCGGCGGAGTAAACCATAACTTAGAGAGTTTAGTTGAAGCCACCAGACAGCAAGCGATTGATAATATGGTCGCTGAAGCTAAGAAATTAGGCGGGAATGCGATCGTAAACGTCCGCTTCGAGAGTGTGAAGGTTGATGGCGGTACAATTGAAGTGTACGTCTACGGTACAGCGATAAAAATGATTAAATACTAGTCTTTCGCTTCCAACAAGAAGATTTGAATATCATGTCGTTACAAGGATTTTTAACATAATCCACATCTTAATAGTAAAGATGGATTGTTTTTAAACTTTATCCTTGTTGACTTGCTTGTTTGCCTGCTTATAATCCCTTCCTGCTATAGCTATTTTGACATGAAGTTGCTACTGAGGTGATAAGTAAGGGTGTTTCTAATAAAATTCTGGCTGTGAGGGGATGGTTAACCATTCTTTTGTCATCAAATTTCTTTTACAGCCCTTCTCACAACGTTAACCAAAGCTAAATTAAGGAAATTCCCCAAAACAACGATTATCGCTATTATCGATCTTAACAATTGATTAATAAATGATTTGTTGAATATTTAGCTAAATCATGCCATTATATGCAAATAACGACATTTACCACAGGAGGAAAAAATGTTTAATCGGGTAAAAACAATAATGGAGCAATACGGTCAATTCGATAGCGCCCTTGCGAATCAATTCAAGAGTTTATATCAAGTGTCGGCTCTAGACATCGTACTTAAAAATGGACAGCCTGCAACGGATGCGTTGAAGTTTGTTGGAAAAACAGCTAACTCTAACATGTTTAATGAATTTAATGCATTAAAACTTGGCTTCCCAGTGTCTGCAGCTTTGAAAATTGATACTAAAGACAAGCTAAACGAAGCAAGAAATTTGGTAGCCAAAGTTGGTATTGAACAAACATTAAAGATGTTTGGAGTGTCTAGTTCAAATGATAAGGCGGGATTTACTAATCCTTACCAGATTGAAGCGTTGAATATTTTAGGTAAGAATAATCTTTCTGACGCTGAAAAATTCACCGACTCAGTTAAAATTGCGGCCTTAAAGTTTTTAGGTAATGACCACGTTGCAGATGCTTTAAAATTTAGTACAGATTTTCAGGAAAAGGCGCTTGAGAAAATGGGACTAAATTTTATTAATATCGCGTTACAAGTTACCGAGGATAAATTCTTAGGAAGGTGTAATGCGATGTTTAATAAAATCAACCCAAATATGAAGGAAGCTTTGGGTATGGTTAAGGATTTGAGTGTGTTTGAGAAAGCAAAAGGAGAGATGTACGATTTATTTTCTAAAGCATCTAAAATTCAAACTACATTTCAACTAGAAGTGCTAAATACTATGCCAGATAGCTTGAATATCTCTAAAAAACTTGACTACGCAGCCAAAATTGTAGATACATTCCAAGTTGATTGCGTAAAAGAGGTTCATAACCATGGAGATGATATTTCTATATTACAGGAATGCCTTGATGTTCACACTCACGATGGGTTAGTTAATTTTATGACTAATCACGGTTTTACCAATCACGATTTTAGTTAGTAAATATC
>JBIOER010000051.1:0-6082 GCA_044446225.1 Rickettsiales bacterium
ATTATAGACTATACTGGTCATAACAGCAATTTAAAAACTAGTGCACCAAATACAATAATATTGGTATGTTATAACCATGCTAAATAACATTAAAAGAGGCAGTGAGTTAATTAGGAAGACCGCAAAGGATCTGCCTAAGAAGCCTGGCATCTACAAAATGCTCAATGAGCAACATAAGCCAATTTACATTGGCAAGGCGAAGAACCTTGCCAAGCGGGTGATTTCCTACGCCAATATTGAAAAACTGCCCACGCGCCTAAAGCGCATGGTAGCGCAAGTAATTTCAATTGAGGTGATCACGACCAATACGGAGGCTGAGGCGCTGTTGCTTGAAGCTAACCTCATTCAAACCAATAAACCTACCTATAACATCGCCTTAAGGGATGATAAATCGTTCCCCTATATTCTCATTGAGGATAAACATCAATACCCGCGGGTGAGTAAATACCGGGGTAAGCTCAAAAATAATGGTACTTATTTTGGGCCCTTTGCGTCGGCTGGAAGTGTAAACAAAAGCATTGCTGAGCTGCAGAAGGTATTTTTAATTAGGCCGTGCTCGGATACCTATTTTGCCAATCGGGATAAACCATGCCTACAGTATCAGATAAAACGGTGCAGCGCGCCGTGCGTTGGGAAAATCTCTCAGGCTGATTACCATGAGTCAATTAAGCAAGTTAAAGATTTGCTTTCGGGTAAGACATCTAATGTTCAGCAGCAGCTAGCAAGGCAGATGGAGCAAGCCAGTGGGCAAATGCAGTATGAGCGAGCAGCTATCTTGCGTGATCGCATAAGCGCACTTACGCAGCTGCAGGCGAAAAACTTATTTAATAACTTCAAAATTAAGGATGCAGATATCATTGCATTTTATAAAAATCAACATGATGAATGTTGCATCTGGGTGTTTTTTATTCGCGGTGGACGTGACTATGGTGGGAGGAGCTATTTTTTCTCCAACATTAGTGATGGGATGGAAGCGACAACGATTGAGACATTTATGGGGCAATTTTATCAATATAGCAAAGCTCCGAAGCTGATCTTAACTAATATCAAATTGGAAAATGATGCGGCGATTGCCGAAGCAATTTCCAAGCTTGCCGATAGCCAAGTGGCAATTAAAACACCAAAGCTGGGGCATTTCAAGGAGCTTATGGAGTTTGCCTTGGAGAATGCTAAAAACTACCTCTCCCACCACCAAAAAGGTAAGCTAAAGAACCGCTTGGCTTTGGAGGAAGTGAAAAAGCTTTTCCACCTAAAAGAATTGCCCAGCCGTATAGAGGTCTACGACAACTCCCACCATGCTGGCAGTAATGCCTATGGTTGTATGATTGTGGCAACCCCTGAAGGGTTTGATAAAACGCAGTACCGTAAATACTCGATGAAGCATAACACCCAAGACGACTATGCCATGCTTAAGGAGATGCTAACCCGTCGTCTTGCAAAGCTGGATGAGGAAAACTATCCCGATGTCATGCTAATTGATGGCGGGCGTGGGCATTACACAACTGCGCGTGAAGTGCTTGATAGTTTTGGTATTACGGACGTAAAATTAGTGTGTATTGCTAAAGGTAGGCAGAGGCGGGCGGGTAAGGAGAAGTTTTATATGGATAATGCCGAGCCATTTACTTTAATTAAAGGAAGTATAACGCATAGTTATTTGCAATTGATAAGGGATGAGGTGCATCGCTTTGCGATAACTTCCCACCGTAAAAAAAGCGTGAAAGATATTACCAAATCTATCATAAGCAATATTGATGGGGTAGGGGAGTTACGTAAAAAAATTCTCCTTAATCACTTCGGATCGGCAGAGGCAATCAGTAATGCCAGCGTTACTGACTTATGTAAAGTTGAAGGAATCAATCTTAAAATTGCAAAAAACATATTTAGCTATTTACATCCTCAGGAGCAACGTTAATATAATTTTGTTTTAAAAGGTGGCCATGAAAAAAATTATTAAAGACGTTCCTAACGCACTCACTCTGTTTCGCATTGCACTTATCCCGGTACTTGTATTTGCCTTTTATTTTGATGGCCTTTTGGCGCATTGGGTGACGGCAATCATATTTATATTTGCCTCAATTACTGACTATATAGACGGCTTAATTGCTCGTAGGTATGATGCCCACAGCAATTTTGGCAGAATGTTTGACCCAATTGCGGATAAGCTTTTGGTTGGGTCAACCCTGATGATGCTGGTACATTTTGACCGCGCCCCAGTAATTCCTTGCATTCTAATTCTATGCCGTGAGATAACGGTCTCTGGCCTACGTGAATACCTCGCGGAGTTTAAAGTGAGTATTCCGGTATCTGGTTTGGCAAAAGGCAAAACCGCCATTCAAATGGTGGCAATTATTATTTTGCTTCTGGGTGAAAAGGCTCTTCCCATTCCCCACTTAGATAATTTAGGGATCGCTGCACTATGGTTCGCCGCAGGTCTTACCCTCTTTACAGGCTATGCCTACCTTAAGGAAGGGCTTAAAGTGGGGTGATTTGGTAGCCATTTACTGCTGCCCAGTTGGTAGGGTCAAATCCGCCTATTTTTTGCAGCCATTCACCTTGATGGAACTTAACATTTTCTTGTACACTTGGAAGTACAATTCTTGAGATAACATCAAGTTTCTCGCTCAACTGAACCATGGTGTTACGCTGTGCTTGGAATGAATTGGATAAGAATTTCGCTAAGTCATTAAAATCCCCAAAGTGGTGTATGGTTGGATGCGCTATATTAGTGTCGTATATTGCTGAGTTTTTCCAAATGCCGAAAGATAGATTGTTAATTTCTACACCTGCTCGTTTTAATTGGTAAGTCCTTGCGTTGATTAAGGTCTCAATCTCACCGTTAGTGATCTGTACAACGGAGTTAATCGCCTCCTTCAGGGATTTTGCTTCGAGGTTAAAGATTTTATAATATTTCTGAACGTCGAAGGTATTAGCTAAGTAATGAAGCATTATATTCGGATCGGTAAAGAATCGATTCGCTGAGTTGCCATGATCAATTTTAGCCATGTGGCGATTTACCACACCAATATTTTCAGAGTTTGGATCCCCTTCGCCACAGAATAACATAGCTGCAAATAGTGCATGTACACCCTGTATTTGGTTATCTTTAATGCAGTTTATTCCGCATCTTTTTACATAGGACTGTAATGTTTCAAATCTTGGCAAGTACTTTGATCTTATGGTAACTACTTTGCTTGTGTTACTTTGCTGTGGAAAATCAATTTGTTCAATCTTATACTTATTATAGTGGAAGTTCACAGAATCCGATATTTTACTTCTGGCATTCATTTCATTTTCATCAATAACAAGCTCTACAGATGAAGCGTACTTAGGGTATGTTATTGTAATCACGGCGGTAGAGATAAATTCATTAATAAGGAGCCATAAGGTAGATTCGGATTTACTCCTTTCTAAATTAGGGAAGTGTTTAGTATTTTTACTGGTTAGTTTTTGGGCGGTCATTGAAAGTTCTAATTTGCGCACGCTAGGCCCAAACTTAATCAAGTATAGGGAAGAAGTCGCGGTTTCCTTTACTACATAACCTGGAGAAACGCCGCCTTCTTTCTTTGAGTGTTTTTCAAATGAACTTTCTCGCGCCACTGTACGATCCCTGAAATGCTCGTTGATAACGTTGGTTCGATGGCTTTTGGCATCACCGATGTTATTATCAATAGCCCAAACTCTAGGGTCATTACCATCCAGTTTATAATGGTTTTTAATAGCGAATTCCAGTGCGGCTTCGTTATCAATCACTTTGCCTTCGAAAATCGCCTGTTTGATAGCAGTTTGCGCTATTTCAGGATCTAGCCAAAGTTTTTTGATTGTTAAAAACATCAAAGCTCTATCAAGAGTTGTTGGGAGGTTTGCAACTGAGTTTGCAAACTCAGTTCGCGCCCAGTCAGCGATAGGCACTAAATCCTGATGGCTTAGCAGAGGGTCGTTTAAAATAACTTCTAAAAATGTCTGGTTGTCATCAAACTTAATATCTAGCAAATTGATGCCAAATTTCATCAGGCTAGTAATAAAATTAATATTAGGGAATATTTTTTCAGATTCATATACTAGTTGTTCTACCGCCCAATTGATGGAATTATCCTTATCTGTTTTGAGTAACTCTTCTAAATCTAGTTCTGCTGCTGTGTAATTATCATTTTCAGCATTAATTACAATTCTTGCGCGCCTAACTTCCGGTGAATTGCCGTGGGCGTTAATAAGGTCAAGAGTGGATTGAGCTTGTTCGTCTAGAATTCGTCTTTCAATATTGCGAAATTCTATATTTGCATTATCTATAGAGAGTGCTTGGCGAATATTTTGAAGAGCTTTAGTGTAATTTTTTTTGATGATAAATATACAGCTTATCTCTTTGAGAGCAATATGATCTTTAGGTGAGGATTCTAAGATTCTTTCGTAATCAGCACAAGCTCCCTTGTAATTGGCCATTGCTTTATATACGTTAGCTCTTTTGAATAAGATCCGATTATCACCTGGTACTATTTTTAACGACTTGTTTAGGAGTTCAAGAGCAAGTTCATTATTACCTTGTTGGATATGATGAGAGGCAGTTTTTAAGTAAATACTGATTTTGATCGGGTAGGTATAATTTACCAGCGGTCTATAAATTAAAGAAGTTTCCTCATCTTTGATGGCTTGTTCATTGTTGCCCAATAATTCATTTACTTCTGCTCTTCTTCTTAAAGCATTTCCATTTTGTGGTTGAATTATTAGCACGGTATTTAAATCGTTAAGCGCATCTTGGTTGTTCTGAAGTTTGCGGTTAACATAAGCTCTGTCTAATAAAGCGGGAACATTATTGTGGTTGAAAAACAAAGAGCGATTATAATACTCGAGTGCTTGAGGATAATTTTTATTATTCTTAGATTTATTTGCGCGCCGTTCTAGAACTTCGGAATAAGTATCGCCCCAAGCAAAATTTAGCGGATCGAGTGTGTGTGAAGTTGTTAAATTAGCATAAGCTTCATCATGGTGATGGAATTTATGATAAACCACCCCTATTTTACCCAAGGCAGCTGGGTCGTTAGGCTGCAAACCGAGAATAATATTTAAGTTGCGCAGAGCGCCGTTATAATCTTTTTGTTGTAGGCATAAATCCGTGGAAATATGTGTGGATGTGACGTAGCTAGCCATGAAGGTGGCGTTGGTTGGTTCAAGTAGGTGAGCTTTGCAGAAGTCGGCATTAGACTCTTGGTATCTTCCCAATTTATGCAGAACATCGCCTCTTAACCATAAAGCAAATGAGTTATTTGCTTGGTCATCTAAGGATTTATTTAGGTCAATTAATGCACCATTCAAATCACCATGCTTGAGAAAAGCTTCTGCGCGCATAATCAATGCATCACAGGCTATTGAAGAGGTATTTAGCGGAGAATCTAAAAAATTACTTATAAGCTCAATGATTTCTTTATTATTCCTTTGATCTTGGAGCGCGCTCACTTTATCGGCTAGTTTCCTAAGCACTTCGTCATCTGGAGAAGTTTCAATATTGTTTTCTTTATTATGAGATTCAAGCATTTTTATATCCAGTGATTTATTTCGAGGTAATAGAATTTACATTAAATATTGCAATTAGCCATCACAAAAGCGGCTATAATGTTAAGATGGTGTTAAATTATAAAACGTAGGTTTTTACCTCGGTTTAATGCTGCTGTTTTGTTAAATAAGTAAATTCCCCTTTGAAACTCCTAAATAATATGCCACTAGGGCGGTGAATTCTAGAGGTGATTGGAGCGTTTTATGGCCGTCCCAGCTAGTAATTTAAAGTTGTTTGTTTCACAAACTATATTTACCTAAAAATGGCCTGCAATTTCCCCACACTAATAAAACTACAAAAATTCTTTTCTCAAGTCTCCCCGTGGCTTGAAAGACAGAAGTCATCAAGATGATGCAACCGTACATGACAGAAGTATTTTTACTCGCGTTTTCAACCAGGGAAATGTCACCCTCGTGAACGCGGGGGGCCACCTATGGTGTAAGTCGCACCATGGACCCCTGCTAGATGCAGGGGAACTACCGTAGTTACACAGGGGAATCTTTGTTTACCTGCGGCGGCAGGTATCCAGGTTTTATG
>JBIOER010000052.1:0-5000 GCA_044446225.1 Rickettsiales bacterium
CTTGAGCGCGGCAGCGCTCCCTAAAAATGGCCTGCAAGGAAGGGTGTGGGGGGGAATTGCAGGCCATTTTTTGTCTTATATCGTTTGCGCAGCAAACAACTTATTTCATCACCATAAAGCAAAGCAATAGTATTGGATTATATTTTAGAACGGCTATCAAAATTTATTCCGGACATGAGTAGCGCATAGGCGGAGATCCAGCTTTCATAAGGCTTCTATGGTGGGTCCCCGCCTCCGCGAGGATGACAAACATCTAAAATTACCTCATTCTAGCAAATAGACAAGCACACAAGTGCTTGATAGCCGCCAAGAATGTGAATTTTGAGTTTTGTCATGTATGTTAACTCTTTATTAACCCTCTACATGCGATAATCACTATATGATAACTAGTGGTAAGAAATATGCTAAGTAGAGAAGGTATAATAAATGCACTAAAGGCCTATTTTATGCAAGCAAACAGTGTCACAGTAGCACCTGACTTGTATAACAGGCTTGATTTGATGCAACCTAATTTTGGGATAATTGACCCCACCGGCACCACGCTTAGGCAAATTCAAGCCGCATTATCCCGTAATACGGCGCTTAACGAAGCTCTCCAGGCCTACCGTGCGAACTTTGCAGCGGCGGCGGCAGCAGCAAGACTAGCAGCGGAGCAGGCGGCAGCGCAGGCAGCAGAGGAAGCTGCGCGGGCGGCAGGAGCAGGAGCGGTGCCAGACCCTTCACAGACAGGAAGCAACATTGAATCTAATTACATCGCTTCGCTTTATGATATCATAAAAGATTTGGCCGCACAAAATCCGCAGGCAACGGTTATTACTGCATCCTTTTTGGGTGCAACCACTGGTGCAGAAATCGCTGGGCAAATAGTCAGTTGGGCAGGCTTTAGCTCGCGCCGGAGTATGGATGTAGCCTGGGCAGTTGGGGCTATGGTAGGAGGAATTGGTTTACCAATGTTATCAGTGGCTGAATCAGCGCTAGGCTCTTATACATCAATTGAGCAACTTTTGCTGTTATCTGGAAGTGTAACGGTTGTGGTAATTGGCTTGAGTACCGTTGCAAATAACTATTACGCTCCAGCGGTGCCGTTCCCATCCGAGCCGCTACCGCCTGTGGTTGATCCTGCGGTGCCACCTAAACCTATTGTAACTGATGCTAATGCAGGGCTAATTGATCCAGCTCTCGCTCAACAAAATGCGGCAATCGAACAAAGATTCTCGATACTAGAAGGGGAGATGAGAGGTCGCGAGCAATTTGATCGAACTAGAATCTTGGCAGAGATTAATGATATGCGTGCTATCCTTAAACAATTAACCAAAGAACATACAGCGCAAAGCGCAAGTCAACAAGCCAGTCAAAGTTTAGAAACCGCGCAAAAACTTGTTGAAACTAGGTTAGGCAGTTTGGAAAATGCCGTGCAAGAGCAAGGAAGCAATGAAGTTTCAAACGCTGGCAATGGTTTCGATTTTGATGATAGTTTTTATAATCCTGTTGCAAAACCAACCCCATCCACCCCTCGATCGCCAAGATTAAGGCGGCAAAGCACGATGAAGGCTACGATGGAATATACCGAGCAGTTATATGGGATGGGTCAGTTGGGTGAGCTATCAGAGGAAATGAAAGGAATATTAACCGCTATGCATGAGCGGAGAGTAGCAGAGAAAGAAGCGGCATTAGAAGAGCGGCGAGATGCAGTTAGGCAATTAGGCGCTTATCGCCATCCTGCGCCACCTGTGGGTGACGTAGCAAAGAATAACAGAGATAGAGATAGAGACGATAATTCGCTGACGGGATTGATTGACGGTATTAAGGACGCTCAATTCACCCCGCATAGACAAAATTTAATTGATATCGTCAATCGGTTAGAAGCTAGCGCAAAGAATACGAACAATAACAATCGAGATGCGGTTAATGCTGATTTAAACCTAATCAGACGCGTCGTTGAAGCCGCAACGGGACAAAAGAAGGCTAACCAGCCTGCTATTGTTAATGAGCAAACCGCATTTAGGAACCTTGATGGGCGCAACGCCGCTACAGTGCGTAACGCTCTAATGGCACTACAAGAGCAGAAGGTTGAAGTTAGTAGGGGTTCTGCTAACATCGCCCTAGGAACTTCCAGAACTCAAGATCCAAGTTCGAAAAAGCATGGTCTAGACGAAGAAGCGCCAGAAGAAGGAGGGAATAAGCGTTTTAAAGGCAAAGACAAAAGTGGAGATCAAGGTCGATAAGCAGACGGCCCGACATTTTTACGCGCCCAACATATTTTGCTAGAATATTAGCAATAATGCAGTATGATTCGCAAAGAATTATATCAGGGTATAAAAATGAAAACATTTCACCGCACCGTTCAAATTATAGCCATGGCCGCCACGTTTTCGCCAATCAATTTGCACGCGACTGACAAGCTAGATACCTACCTTGCCGTCGAAGGCGGGATGGCGTTTTACCAAAAATTTAATCAGGAAGTTTACCAGGGCTTGAAACCCAATAGCGGGGATGTTTTTGGCATCGCGCTCGGTAAATATATTCATAAAAACTTCGCCATTGAAGGTGGTATCAATAGATTTGGTGACATCGAGCCTAATTGGGTAAATGAGGGCATTGTGCATAGCCAAAAAATAAAAGCCACTAATTTTAACGTCAATCTCAAATATGTAGCTAACAACCTTCACCCGCATATTAAGCCTTACGCAAATATTGGCGTAGGTGTGGCAATAATTGATTCAGGCGCCCTAAATTCGACCAATGGGCAGGACACATATAGAGTGGATGGTAAACTTAAGTATAATGCTAGCTATAATATCGGGTTCGGTACCATGGCACCGCTTTCAGACGATCTCTCACTAAGAGTCGGGTATCAATTCTTTGCTCTAGGAAAAAATGGTTCTGCCAAAAATTATATGAAAAACATTGATAATGTTGGAAGTGTCGGGTCTAATAGTTATGGAGAAGCGAGTGCGCAAATTAAAGCGCATACAGTGTTAGTTGGCCTGCAATACAGCTTTTAATTAAGCTCAGCCGGCAAATTCAGGAGGAATTATGGCGGAAGTTTTTGGCGCCGTTAGCTATATAGGTAATAAGCTAGTGGCAATAACTGGTACTGAGGGTGACGATGTTATTCAACTGAAGTGTAGCGCCGCACTATGCCAACTCAGGCTAAATTCGGAAAATCTCACCCTTAAAGCTAGCCAAATAACATCTTATGGACTGCAAATAAAAGGATTCGCTGGAAACGACTTGATCGATCTAGATTTCGATGGAAGTCAGGTAGTGCTAGGTGTTGAAGTGGAGCCGGGTGAAGGCGATAATTTGCTTAAAATAAATTTCCCATTTCCTTTCGTGGAAGGTTCGTTATATTTTGCTCAAGGGGCAAATCAGCTGATCATCCCAGAGGACGGAACCAATCTGATCGTATTTGGCGCAACAAACAATCAATTAAGCGAAATTATCATTAATTCTTGTAAAATGCCGCCCGTTCAAATTGAACTTTTTGAAAAACACAAAGATGTAGTTGTTGTGGCGCAAAACGGCGTAGAATTGCTTGCCATCTCAAACGATTTAACCAATGAAGAACTCGTTAAATACGAAGGACTTAGTCTCGAAGAGGCGCTGAACTTAGCCGGCAGCTTGAGCGCGCGTTTGCCAAGTGGTTTCTTTAGTAACCATTGTTATGAAGAATGAAAATTTAACATAATCTTAACATTTCCCCGCACATTTTGCTTTTTAGTAACGTAACTGCCGCTATTATTCACCTCGTAAATTTGTCGAGGAAGAATGGGCGTGCTTGAAGATATGTACGGAAACAAGGCTTTGAAAAAACAGCTCGAAGAGGCGCGCAAGCAAAAAAGCGGCGAGCATACTTTTGATGCGATCAAGGCGCTATTAGCTTTACATAACACAAAGCTAAATACGCTTGATTGCAAAGCTGAAATTCTGCTTTATGGACTAAAACTCGCTCCATGCTTGGCGTTTACAAAAGGTGATGCGAACTATATTGCACATGATTGCGCAGCTATAGAGACCCCACCCGACTGTTTAGTAAGTGATACACAATAATAACAACAAATAATGAAGGATAAAAAATGGCAGGAAAATTTACACCAGAGAAGCTTAAGGCTTTGTTAGATGCATCTAGACTAAATTCTCAGAAAAAGAATGAAGAAGCTATTGATGTAAAGGTGAAGGAGATAGTCGGCGATAAAATAGAAGAAGCGCTGAGGGATTCTAGTGAAGATATTGTATATCTTAATAAGCTCATAAAAGGTTATAACGATCCACAAACTGGCCTACGTGTTGAAGGGGTGGAAGAGAAGCATGTGATTCTTTTAAAAGAGTATTGTGAGTATGCTCCACTGGTTCAGGCGTATTGGTCTAAAATTTGTGACGACTTGGGTGTTGAGGCCGACCAGCATGATTCATGTGCGTTAGTGACTGCCTATAAAAGTGATGCCTGTGAAGACTTGGATTTGAACTAATAATACGTTAAAAGGACAGCAACCACTGTCCTTTTTTTTAATAAGGAGATTTTTAAATGACAAAAGAAGAAGAATTAGCGTTAAAAAAAGCTGCTCGCGAAGAAGAGGAGCAGAAAGCCCTTGAACGTGCTCTGCGAAAAAAGGAGAGACTTGCGAATAATGGTGGGATAGAAGTCGCTGGGGGAGCTAAAAAAACTGCCCAGACACCTGCTCCTGAAAGCGGACAAGCTGCTTGTTTGCAGTATATAAGCAATGAAGAGGTGTTAAAGAGCCTTTGCCTAAGTTCGTGCGGGAGTTATTTCCCCCAGCCTACATGTGCGGCGCAGCCGCTTTCAGTTGGTAACGCTGGAGGGGTGAATCAGGCCGAACTCAATTTGGTCGGTACTATGTTCGGGGCGTCAGCCATTGGAGTTATGGTTCCGTTCGAAGCAGCGTTAATTATGGCGGCATTGGCCGTGGCTTGTGCATTCTACTATATGCAAAGCAAAGCTCCTGTTAATGACCACCGTGGCAGAAGTGATGAGAAAG
>JBIOER010000053.1:0-6045 GCA_044446225.1 Rickettsiales bacterium
CATCATAGTTTTTCTTTATAAATTAACCATACTGTTAGCTATCCTCCCATGGTGTTTCAGCGAAGGCATAAAGGGTGTTAGAACAAAGCATATATGGCTACATGCATCGAGAGGTTTTTTAAGTATTAGCGGGACGCTATCTTTGTTTTATGCAATTAAGTATATTGCGTTAACTAACATCACTGCAGTGGGCTATTTAGAGCAGGTGGTGCTGGTTATTATTGGGATATTATATTTTAAAGAAAAAGCCACGCTCAGTAAGGTGTCTACTATTGTCTTGAGTTTTTTAGGTGCGATGATTGTTGTTTATCCTGAGGTAATCCATTTTCCGCACGTGGATATTCCTGGTTTAGGGCTAGTGAGACTTCCGCAAATTGCGGAAATTAATTTGGGCGGTGAATTTAATTACTATTATATCTTCGTATTTTTATCGATTGTTTTTTGGGCGGCAAATTGCACGGTAATTAAAATTCTTGGTAAGACTGAAAACACTAAGGTACAGCTTTTTTATGTTATGCTAATTTCATGCTTTATTGCCTATCCATTTGCCTTTTTTAACTGGCAAGAGATTGAGCTATTTGGGATGATTCCAGTAAAAGTCCCTACAGCTCATTTGGATTACTTTGAACTCGGCGTCAAATTAGAACACTTGCCAATAATCGCGCTTTTAGCCTTTTGTTATTTTATACACAGTATTGCTATGTTCAACTCTTTCAGATATGCTGAAATGTCTACGGTTATTCCTTTCGATTATAGCAGGATAATTTTCACTGGTGTATTTGGTTTTATGTTCTTCTCTGAATTACCCGAGGAGAGTTCATGTATTGGGTACGGCATGATTGTATTTTCTGGAATATACTTAGTTAGAGCTGAATCACAAAGAAGAAAAAACGCTAGAGAATTAGAGATGAAACAACAATTGGAGACAGAGTACGAAAATGCGTAAGACTTTTAAAGAAAAATATACCCCAAGTAAAACAATTTCAGGAATTTTATATATGGTGCTTCACGCACTAGCTATGGCGATTCTTTATATCATGACTAAAACCGTTACTCAGTCTTTACACCCTTTTCAAGTCGCATTTATGTACAAGTTTACGCTTCTTATTGCAATCTTACCTTGGGTTTTTTGGGGGGATTGGCGTAAACAGCTGCGAACTAAGCGCATTGGCACGCACGTTGCGCGTGGTACGTTTAGCCTTTTGGGAACGTTATGTTTTTTTGTGGCGCTATCTAATTTAAGTGCGATGAACACCGCAGCGATTACTTATCTTGACCATATTTTAGTGGTTCTAATTGGATTTTGGTATTTTAAAGAGAAGCTTACTGACGCTAAGTTGGTGATGGTAGTACTTAGCTTTATTGGGGTATTCTTTATCGTCAAGCCTGGCGTAGACAGCTTCAATAAATATTACGTATTCTTGTTCATGGCAGTAATTTTTTGGGCCTTGAACTGTACAGTTATTAAAATGCTTGGCTCAACTGAGCGCAGCAAAGCACAAATTTTTTACGTGATGCTATTCTCTTCAATGTTTTCATTGCCACTGGCGCTTTATGAGTGGAAGGCAGTGGAAGTTTGGCATTTGAAATATATATTTACCATCTCACTTTGTTACCTGGTGCATAGCATTGCATTCTTTAAAGCCTTTAAACATTCAGACATGACCTTAGTTATGCCTTTTGATTACTTCCGACTCGTCTTCACAGGAGTATTGGGTGTGTGGATTTTAGGTGAAGTGCCAGATCAATATTCACTGATCGGTTATGGGTTAATTGTTGCGGGTGGACTGTATTCGATATTCTCAGAAACCAAGAAAAGTCGTAAGCGTTTAACTGAAGCTAAAAAGCTTGAATTAGAAGCTGAATACGACCAGGCATAACTATTGAAACTTTGCTTAAAACGGCTATAATTGCGCCCATGAAAGAAAATAAAACTGCATTGCCAAAACCATCCTGGATACGGGTTAAAGCACCCAATTCAACTGAGTTTAAAAACACTTATGATTTAATTAGAAATCATAAGTTGAATACTGTATGTGAGGAGGCTGCTTGTCCCAATATTGGTGAATGTTGGAGTAAGAAGCACGCAACAGTAATGATTTTAGGCAGTACTTGTACCAGAGCATGTGCGTTTTGTAATATTAAAACCGGCCTGCCTGACAAATTAGATCCTCATGAGCCAGATAGTTTGGCAACGGCGGTTTCTAAGTTGGGCTTAGCGCATATGGTTATTACCTCCGTTGACCGCGATGATTTGGAAGATGGCGGTGCCAACCATTTTGCCCAGTGTATTACCAAAGTTCGCATCAGTTCACCCAGCACCACAATTGAAGTATTAACTCCTGATTTTTTACGTAAAGAAGGTGCCATTGAAATAGTAGTGAAGGCAAAGCCAGATGTTTATAATCATAACATCGAGACTGTACCATCTCTTTATAATAAAATTCGTCCCGGCGCGCGCTATTTCCATTCCTTAAACCTCCTTAGCACTGTGAAACGATTGGACCCCACGATATTTACCAAATCGGGAATTATGGTTGGGCTTGGAGAAACTAAAGAAGAAGTTCTGCAAGTCATGGATGACTTGCGGGCAGCAAAAGTAGATTTCATGACGATTGGGCAGTACTTGCAACCAACGCCAAAGCATGCTGAACTTAAACGCTACGTTGATCCCGAGGAGTTTGAATACTACGCTACTATGGCGAGGATTAAAGGCTTCTTAATGGTGTCGGCAAGCCCACTTACAAGATCTTCCTACCATGCTGGCGAGGATTTTGCTAAGATGAAAGAAGCAAGATTAAAAGTCGCAAACTTATGAAAACCAAAATTGGTTATGATGATTCTAGCTCTTTGTCCTATGTATTTGGGCTCATAAGGTACAGCCTGTTCCATTTTCGTAACTTTATTCTGATTCTAATTTGCCTCTTATTTTTGGCAGTTTTGAATACTGAAACAATTTTTGCCGCGAAGTTTCGCTCGATAGCTTCAGAAACTACAGGCAGCTTCTATGAAGAATTGAGCACGCCAATAAAATATGTATGGAGCCATATTTCCAATGTAGCCAAGTTTTTTGATTACCTGGCGCGCAATACGGAGCTAGTTAGTGAGAATCAGCAGTTGCGTGAAAAGTTAATTAGGATGGAAACATTAGTAGGTGAGGCCGAGAGCTTGAAAAAAATAGTTAACTTAGTTGACTACAATAATTTTAAAACCATTACTGTGCGCATGGCGGCAAACACTTCTAGTTATTATAACAAGTCGTTTACGATCAATGCCGGTGAATTAGATGGAGTTAAAATAGGGCAGTCGGTGGTTAATAATGGTGGAATGCTTGGGAAAGTAATCTCGGTACATGAGAGATCTTCGCAAGTGATAGCCGTGAACGATTCCAATGCCAATATCCCTGCCGTATTTACGCTTTCTCGAAGTCAGGCGGTGATTACTGGGCAAGATATGAGCGATAGTTTGGAAGTTTTATTTTCCCCCCGCCCAATCGAATTTGAAGATGGTGATTCGGTGGTGACCTCAGGTGAAGATGAATTGATGCCTGCTAATATTCTGATCGGGCACGCCTATCATAACGGATCTAGAATAGAAATTCGTCCTGCTGCTAATCTGAAGGAAGTTGACTTTGCTAAGGTTTATATCGGAAAATAAGCTATGTTTTTTAAGTTGAAGTATTGCTAAATATCGCTTAGTATGGGGTATGCATTTGCATTTACATTTAAGGTATAGATGTTTGGTAACCTAAAGAATATAGCGGTAATTCTTTTCATCGTTTTGGTGATACTTACGCTTATTTCTGGAGTCTTCTTCAAGTACACTTTTGTGGATAATATTGTTAGAAATGCAAGTGACGCGCAGGCGGAAGTCCTAACGGAAACTTATGTTAAAAACATTTGGAACCGTTATTATCCAGTAATTACATTTCTTAGTAAACGCCCAGTTAATGAATGGGATCTCTATTCACAGTTCAAAAATTTTCAAGCGGAATCAGCAGACTTTTTTAAATCCAAAGGTGTGATTAAGGTGGTTATTACCAACTCCAGTGGCTTAGTGGTGTTTGATAGCGCGATTGATACAACAATCACTGAAAAGACCAGTATATTTAAATCGATGTTCGGTAAAGGTTCGTTAAATGAGGCTAAAAAGGTATCCGCTGCTGGAGCAGAAGCTAGTGTGGTTATTCTTGGAGCAGAGGTAAAAACCCCAGCTGGAATGAAAAAGTTATCGGTGTTAGATGCGTTAATACCGATCGCAGTTACTCAAGTTAGGCCGGGAACGGAGGACGATGCCAAGGATGCTAATGCGATTGTTGAGCTCGTTTTTGACGTGGATGATACGGTTAATAAGCTTGATTCTATTCAATTCGCGTTGATATTTTTGATCATCGCCGCGCTATCGATTTTAACTGGCGCGGTACTATACTCGGCACATACTGCAGAAGTGGTGGTTGAAAAACAGCAAGAGATTGGGCTTGAGATGGCAGCGGCTAAAGCAGCGGCCGAGGCAGAGAATAAATCTAAGTCGCAATTCCTTGCCAACGTAAGCCATGAGCTTAGGACGCCACTGAATGCGATTATTGGGTTTTCTGAAATTATCAATTCCGAATCGATGGGGCCAATTGGTAACGAGCAGTACAAGGAGTTCGTCAAAGATATTCACACTTCAGGAGTTCATTTGCTTGGTTTGATTAATGATATTTTGGATTTTTCAAAATCTGAAGAGAACAAACTTTCAGTTGATTCTGAGCCAGTTGATGTAACTAAGTTGGTGAAGGTATGCCTACGTATGGTAATGCCTAGAGCTGAAGAATCTAAGGTTAAGTTGGTGGAAGAAGTTCCAAATGAACACTTAATATTAAAGGCCGACCCTAAACGTTTGAAACAAGTTATTTTAAACTTGTTATCCAATGCGGTTAAGTTTACCACCGAAGGTGGTAGCGTTACGGTTAAGGTTTGGAATGATAATGATACTAACTCAGTGATTTTTGAAGTGCGTGATACTGGCGTGGGTATGGCACCTCAAGATTTGGCGCGTGCACTTTCTCCATTCGGACAGGTTGACAATAAGCTCAGTAGAAGGTATGAAGGTACTGGTTTAGGCTTGCCTTTAACTAAAAAATTAATTGAATTGATGAAGGGTCGTTTTGATATTATAAGTGAGGTAGGGCTTGGTACAACTGTTACCATTACCTTCCCAATCCAATCAAATGATATTGAAGATACTTCAACTATTCACACGCCAACCTCTATGCAACATGCTTAAAATGAAATTTAATTCCGCGTTAATTAATTCTCCGCTCGGAGAGATTATGGCAATGTCGTTTAACGATAAACTAATGTCAGTAAGGTTTCTTGATGGTTTTAACTATAATCAGGTGGAGGAAACCTCAGAGTGTTTGGAGCTATTAAGAACTGAACTAGACAGCTATTTTGCCGGTAAGCTGAAAAAGTTCAAAAGTACTTTTACGCCATTGGCAGCGAAGTTTAGCAATCAAGTATGGGAAGAGCTACGCCAAATTCCTTACGGAGAAACTAGAAGTTATTCTGATATTGCCAAGGCACTTGGTAAGCCCAAGTCGGTGAGAAGTGTAGGAACGGCTAATGCCAAGAATCGTTGTTTAATCATCGTGCCGTGCCACCGCGTTATCGCTAAGGACGGAAGCTTAAGTGGCTTTGCTGCTGGCATTGAGCGTAAAGAGTGGCTGCTTAAGCACGAGCAGAAATTTTCTTAAACTTGGCGCCTCTTACTTTGTTTACCTGCCGATGTATGTATCCAGGGTTTGTGAAGGTTGTAAGCTGGGTCCCCGCATCCGCGCTACTTATGTCCGGGATAAATTTGATAGCCGCCCGAATATAATCAAATAGTATTGTTTTGCTTCATGGTGATGTAGTAAGTTGTTTGCTGCGCAAACTATATAAGACAAAAAATGGCCTGCAATTCCCCCCCCCACACCCTTCCTTGCAGGCCATTTTTAGGGAGCGCTGCCGCGCTCAAGCAAGCGGGGGGCTTTCTTAGTTTTGTTGCCTGCGGCAACCACAA
>JBIOER010000054.1:0-5846 GCA_044446225.1 Rickettsiales bacterium
ATTTTCTACCTAGTATACACAAAGAAGGTTACCTATTTATTGGCATTTTCTTATTCGTAACTTTGTTACTCTTTTTCTTTTCTAAACCACTGGGTGTTATTGGTGTAATACTTACAATTTGGTGCGTGTGCTTTTTTAGGGATCCTGAGCGCGTCACTCCGGTAAACGACTTGTTAGTTGTAAGTCCTGCCGATGGTACAGTGGTTTCAATTTCGCAAAACACAGCTCCTACTGAGCTTGAGCTAGGTGATGAAAAGTTCACTAAGGTTAGTATCTTCTTAAGTGTGTTTGATGTTCACGTTAACCGTATTCCTATAGCTGGTAAAGTTACTGCATTACATTATCATCCAGGAAAATTTTTCAACGCGTCGCTTGATAAAGCGAGCGAGTTTAATGAGAGACAATCAATTCTCGTTGAGCACACTAGTGGGGCACATGTTCCCGTAGTGCAGATCGCTGGCTTGATCGCACGTCGAATTGTATGCAACCTCGAAGAAAACCAAGTGGTAACTGCTGGAGAGCGCTTTGGAATCATTAGGTTTGGTAGCAGAGTTGATATCTACCTACCAAAAGGTATTGAACCGAAGGTTTTAATTGGGCAATATATGATTGGTGGTGAAACAGTAATTGCGGAACTCAAGAATGAGAAAAAAACAAAATCCAAAGGTTAGGCTAGTTAGTAAGGATATTCCTTTATATAAAATTGCGCCTAATCTTGTAACTATAATGAGCCTATGCATTGGTGTTAGTGCGATCCGCTATGCTTTGGATGCTAAGTGGGAAATTGCTGCAGCTTTAATCATCTTTTCGGTTTTCTTAGATGGTCTTGATGGCCGCCTAGCTCGTCTATTAAATTCTACTTCCAAATTTGGTGCACAACTAGATTCACTGGCGGATATGGTGTGTTTCGGCGTGGCGCCTGCAGTTTTAATGTTTCTGTGGTCGTTAAAGTACATTCCCTATAAAGGAGTGGGTTGGGCAGTGGTATTATTTTACGTAACTTGTTCGGCACTGCGACTGGCGCGGTTCAACTCGGTACTCGATGATGAAAAACAAAAAGCGAAATTGAACCATTACTTTACGGGTGTGGCAATTCCAGCTGCGGCGGGACTTGCAATCCTACCATTAATTATGACTTTTGAATTGGTGCCTGGGGGTTTTTCTAGCTGGTTTATTGCAGCTTATATGTTGCTTCCAGCGGTGCTGATGATTTCTACCATCCCGACTTTTTCTTTCAAAAAAGTTAGTGTGAAAAAAGTTTACGTCCCATTATTGCTTTTAATCGTGGCGATCTTTATCGGTGGCGTATTGCTTGAGCCCTGGATTGCTTTGCCATTTTTAGGGTTGGTATTTTGGTGCACGATTCCTTATAGTTGTTACACCTATTACACATCGCAGTCGGCGTAACTACTTATACTAATTACAGTTTTAAAATTAACAAATGCGACGCGATATTTAAAACAGGGTTTAATATACTAATGGGCGCCATAATTTTTTCTACGGTCTAATTCAATACTAATCTTAAAGCCAAGGCATTTTAAAATACTACCTACGGTTTCAAATTTGGGATTTCCTTTGGATGACAATGCTTTATATAAATTTTGTCGATTAAGTTTGGCTTTGCCTGAAAGTTTTGATAACCCACCATGAGCTTCTGCAACGGCTCTTAGAGCTTGGAAAAAAATGGCCTTGTCGTGATCTTCGATATATTCTTCTAAGGCTATTTTTAAATAAGCTTGTGCTTGTTCTTTATCTTTCAGTTTTTCTATTAAAATTTCGTTGTAGTCTCTATACACTGTTATACCTTCCTCTTTTGCAAATAATCTTGCCAATATTGTTTGGCTAGTATTATATCTTTCGTTTGGCTCTTTTTATCTCCTGCGCATAATAATATCACAACAGAGCCCCCATCTTCCCCGCAATAAATGCGATACCCGGGGCCGAAATCAACTTTCAATTCAAACATACCTCCGGTTAAATATCGATGATCTCCGTAATTATTAAATGCAACTCTATCAATTCTTCTTAAAATTCTTGTGACTAAAGTTTTATCTTTGAAGCTATTAAGCCAATGAGTGAACGGTTCCTTTCCGGCGCCATTATAAATTTTAATAACGTTTTTAAACACTAACATACTCATCGTAATTTAAATTGTATGCTACAAGAGACAAGATGGCAAGTGTAAATTTAAAACAGGGGTTAAACACTTGTGCTAAGCGCATTGCATATCCTTTTTGTATACCCCTGTTCTCATTAGTTCAACGGATTCCATCCAGCACATCTTACTCTTTAAGAGTGGCTCTAGCTAGCCTGTTTGACCCGTTTAATCATGCCTAAGTGCTCTTTATAATCCTTAGAAAATAAATGCCTGCCAGAGGTGCCATCGGCAACAAAGAACAAGTAGGGCGTAGTCGCTGGATTGAGGGTAGCAATAATTGAAGCCTTGCCAGGATTACAAATCGGTGAGGGTGGTAAGCCACCGTATTTATAAGTGTTATAAGGAGAATCAAAGGTAAGGTCGGCGCGGCTCAATATATAATTAAAATCGGTTTTCCCATTGGCTAAAGCATAAATAACCGTAGGATCGGCCTGCAGCGGCATGCCAATTTTAAGGCGATTTAGGTACACCGAGGCAATTATTGGGCGCTCCTCGTTAATCCTGGCCTCTTTTTCCACTATTGAAGCCAGCACAATGGCATCAGTGCTACTGGTGAAATAACTTGCGGTATAATGTTTCTCGATAAACTGGGTTTGGGCTAGCTGCATTTGGTTTAGCAGCGACTGGCGGGTATCGCCATAATAAAACGTATAGGTTTCAGGCAGTAACTTCCCGTCTAAAAGCTCGGTGGTTATTTCGCCGTCTAATCCTTGTGTTCCATTAAGGAGCGCAAAAATCTGATAATTAGTATAGCCTTCCGGTATGGTTACCTTCCTTACCACGCGCTCGCCGCTGGAAATTTTATTAAACACCTGCATAATATTTGCGCCACTCGGGAAGTAATACTCGCCCGATTGCAGGAATTTTCCTTGCTTCATATTAATATAGGAGAGGAGTTTAAAGGAAAAAGCCTCAGGGATAATATTATCCTTAAGTAAGAGGGCGGTGATATCCTTGATTTTGGCTTGTTTGGGGATGATGATTGTTTTCTCGGTTTGCAACGGCACGTTGTAATAATAGTTGGTAAGGTAGCCAACGCCAACAAGGGTGAAAATCAGGATGAAGGCGGCTAGTGCTGTGATGTACCTGTGCATATGCGTGAATTTTTTTAAGTAATTTATTGCATGAATAGAGAGAGAGTTCAACTTTAAGTTTGACCATAGGTCGAAAAGATTGCTACTATCATAGTAAGAAAAGTACATAGTAACAAGTAGTTATGAAAAACATCCTAACCAACCAAGGTAAGTTCGCTGTGAGAATCCCATTACTGGTGATTATTTCATCGCTTGTTACTGGTATGATTTTCTCGGTATACAGTAGTTATGAATTCCGCAAGATCAGCTTTGAGAATCAGCAGGACTATATCGCCCATCTTCTCACCGAGAAGGAGCGAGAAATTAAAAAATACACCGACGAGCTTACGACAGACATTGAACTAATTGCTGCCAATGATCAATTCAAATCAGTCGCCGATAAATACCTCACTCAGTGGGAGACATATAAAGGTGATAAAAGCACGTTGATTGAGGCTATGAAAAGTGGGAGGTCATCTTTAGATGAGGCGACTGAAGACAGGAATGCATCATTTCTCAAGCAAATGGTGGATACCAAAGGTTATAATGATTTGTTTATCGTCAATAGAGCGGGTGATGTTGTTTATACTGTGGGTAAAGCAGCAGAACTAGGGGTTAATATTAAAAGCGGGAGTTACGCCAATACTGAGCTTGCCAAAGCATTTTCATCAGCAATGACCACGACGCAAGATAGTTCTCCAACCTTACTTAATTTAAAGAAATATTCACCAAGTGAGAATGAGCACGTTAGCTTTATTTCAAAACCACTTAGTGATGCGCAGGGAAATCCAATTGGGGCGGTTGTTTTAGAGGTGCCGCTCAAAAAATTTGATAATATCTTTACTAGTTCTAGTGATGCGAAATTTAAGTATTTCGTAACCAATAGTGATGGGGAGGTTATCAATGATACAAGTGGATTCGCAAATCTTATTACTCAAGCAGGAAGAGTAACGGACGATTTTACGGTTATTCGAGATGGTGGAAAAGAATATGGAATCGGACATAAAGATGTGAAAATCGCTGGTTTGAATTTTTCAGTTAATTTGGTTTCTTCTTTAGAAAATGTCTATGCGCCAATCGCTGGGTTGTCGGTGAGCCTACTTCTGGTAAACTTGGCGATTATAGTCTTTGTCGGTGGGGGTGGTTCGTGGGTTGCTAATAAAATGACCGAGCCGTTTGATTATCTTATTGCAGCATTATACTCGCTAGGAAAGGGGAATACTGATGTGAAAATCAGATACTTGGATAGAAAGGATGAAAGTGGAAGAATTGCCCGCGCAATTAACACCCTTAAAGAGAATACCATAATTGCGGAAAACACCCGCAAGAACCATGATATTGAGCGAATTGAGAAAGAAGAGCGCCATAAAACCCTACTCAAACATGTTAAAGACTTTGAATATAGAGCGTCTAAAGCGGTACAAACAGTTACTAACGCAGCTTTGGGGTTACAAAGTACGGCTGAATCATTAAAGAGTGTGATCTCGCAGGCCGCTTCGCAATCAATTACGGCTAGCAATGCATCAAAAAGCGCGGTCAGCAACCTTAAGATGGTGGTAAGTGCTTCTGAAGAAATGATGACGGTATTCCAACAAATTGCCGGGCTAATGGTTAAATCACGTACGGTGGTTGATGCTGCAGTGGATAAAAGTAGAAGTGCCGATACCGAAACCAAGGAGCTTTCCAAAGCGTCTAAAGAGATTGGTAATATTATTCAGATGATTCAAAACATCACTGAACAGATTAACTTATTATCTTTGAATGCAACTATTGAATCTGCCAGAGCAGGTGAGGCCGGTAAAGGGTTCGCAGTAGTGGCAAACGAAGTGAAAAGCTTGGCGCAGCAGGCAACTGATGCGACCAAAGATATTGTTATTCAAATTGGTAGCGTGCAAGGTATATCTGGTAAAGTGGTAAACGTACTACGTTCAATCACGGAATCGATCAATGGGGTGAATGAGTCATCAATTGGTATTTCTAACTCAATTGATCGGCAGTCTAGTGTTACTTCTTCGATCTCTGAGAATATGAAAAATGCTTCAACGAGTATTTCTGAAATATCGCAAAATATCAATGTGTTGGGGGACGCGGTACTTAAAACCGAAAGCTCCACTCAAGTGGTGTTGGATGCGGCTAAAACTCTGGGTAAAGAAGCTGAAGAGCTTGGCCAGGAGATCAATACGTTCTTAATGAAGTTAAGAGAAGCGTAAACGCTAATTTCCCACCTCGTTTATTTCGGATGACACGCTATCTCATGTCCGGAATAAATTTTTGATGGCCGCCTGAAAATAATCAAATACTATTGTTTTACTTCACGGTGATGAAATAGGTTGTTTGCTACGCAAACTAGATAAGACAAAAAATGGCCTGCAATTCCCCCCCACACCCTTCCTTGCAGGCCATTTTTAGGGAGCGCTGCCGCGCTCGAAGGAAAGGGGCCCTTACTTAGTTTTGTTGCCTTCGGCAACCATATTGATGACTTGAGAAAAGAATTTTTGTAAAATTTCCCCACACAAATAAAACTACAAAAATTCTTTTCTCAAGTCTCCCCGTGGCTTGAAATATAGAAGTCATCAAGATAACGCAAACTGCACATTTTAGACCAGTTAATTTTC
>JBIOER010000055.1:0-5841 GCA_044446225.1 Rickettsiales bacterium
AGATAATAAAGGTAAGACAGCGCTTAGTTATGCAGTGGAAATTGGTAACAGAAGTATGATTGAATTTCTTTTAGGCAATGGTGCGGATATCAATGTGCAGGATATAGAAGGTAAGACAGCGCTTCACTATGTAGTAGAAGATGGCAAGAAGAGTATGTTTGAATTTCTTTTGGGAAATGGTGTGGGAATCGATGTGAAGGATGGAGAAGGTAAGACATCACTTCACTATGCTGTGGAAGTTGGTGATATAGATATGATTAAATTTCTTTTGGAGAATCATGCAGATATCAATATGAAAGATGATAAAGGAATGACGGGGCTTCACTATGCGGCACAAAATGGTAAGATTGGTGTAGTTAAATTTCTTTTGGAGAAGGGTGCAGATATCAATGTTAAAGATGATAAAGGTATGACAGCAATTCACAGCGCAGCAGAAAAAGGATATACAAACACTCTTGAAATACTCTTGAATAATCACATGAAGAGCCTCGATTTTAATATAGATGCAGTAAGTAGATGGGGTGCTAAGACAGCGCTTCATTATGCAGTAATAGCAGGTGAAGAAAAAGTGGCTCAATTTCTTTTGGGCAAGGGTGCGGATATCAGAGTGAAGGATGGCAATGGTATGACAGTACTTCACCATGCAGTAAATGTTGCTAATAAAAAGATGGTTGAATTTCTTTTGGACAATGGTGCGGATATCGATTTGCAAGATGATGAAGATTCTACGGCACTTCACTATGCAGTAGAAAATGGTAGTGAAGACATGGTCGCATTGCTTTTGGAAAAAGGTGCGAAAGTCAATGTGAGTGATAAGAAGAATAATACAGCGCTTCACTACGCAGCCAAAAATGGAAATGTAAAAATTCTTAAAATGCTTTTGGATAAAAGTGCAACAGTCAATGCAGTGGATTTGGAAGGCAAGACAGCGCTTCACCATGCTGTAGAAAAAGGTGATGCAGATATGATTGAATTGCTTTTGGAGGTAACAGGTGTGGATATCAATTTGCCAGATGATGAAGGTTATACAGCGCTTCACCATGCGGCCAAAAAAGGATATATAAACATTCTTAAAATGCTTTTGGAAAAAGGTGCGAAAGTCAATTTGCGAGATGATGAAGATTATACAGCGCTTCACCATGCAGCACAAAATGGTAAGAATGGTGTAGTTAAATTGCTTTTGGAAAATGGTGCGAATGTCAATTTACGAGATGATGAAGGTTATACAGCGCTTCACCATGCAGCCAAAGAAGGATATGTAAAAATTCTTAGAATGCTTTTGGAAAAAAGTGCGAAAGTCAATTTGCAAGATGATGCAGATTATACAGCGCTTCACCATGCGGCCAAAGAAGGATATATAAACATTCTTAGAATGCTTTTGAAAAAAGATGCGAATGTCAATTTACGAGATGCTAAGGGCAAGACAGCGCTGCACTATGCAGTAGAAAATGGTAGTGAAGACATGGTCGAATTGCTTTTGAAAAATGGGGCGGATATCAATGTGATGGATAAGAAGTCTGATACAGCGCTCCACTACGCAGCCAAAAATGGAAATGTAAAAATTCTTAAAATGCTTTTGGTAGAAGGTGCGGATATCAATGCGGAGGGTAAAGAAGATATGACAGCGCTTCACCATGCAGCACAAAATGGTAAGATTGGTGTAGTTAAATTGCTTTTGGAGGTAACAGGTGTGGATATCAATTTACGAGATGATGAAGGTTATACAGCGCTTCACCATGCGGCCAAAGAAGGATATGTAAAAATTCTTAAAATTCTCTTGGAAAAAAATGAGGTACTAGGAAATACTAAGTTTGTAGATGCGGTGAATGAGTCCAGTGGTTATACAGCGCTTCACTATGCGGTAGAGGAGGGTAATAAAGGGGTGGTTGCATTGCTTTTGGAAAAAGGTGCTGATATCGGTGCGAAAGATAGAAATGATAAAACTCCTCTCGATCTGGCTGTTAAAGAAAAAGACATAAAAATAATGGCGCTTATATATAAGAAACAGGCTGAACTGGAGCTGGCAGCAGCAGGCAAGAAAGATTCAGATGGGATTGTTAAAGGAGAGGCTCATATTAATAGTGCTCCAGAAAATATCCAGAAAATATTAGACAAAAAGTTAGAAGCGCAAATGTTGCTAAAAAATACAATTGTAAAGGGTAGAGGGCATAAAACATACGATTTGCACATTCAGGCTCTGACTAAGGCTATTGAATCAATTGCAAGATGAGCCAAATGCCATCCCCTTTTAGAATTTAATTCAAGCCAATTGCAAAGTTTGAGTAATTGCGCTAGGATAGCCGTAAATGTTTGTATTCAAATGAGCCTAGTCGCAAAATTAGAGAAGATAGTTGAAAAATTCAACAAGCTAAACGAGCAAATGATGGATGTGGGGAAGCTTTCTGGGCAAGAATATGCCAAGATCGCCAAAGAACATTCGGACATGCAAGAGGTCAAAGACCTAGCGATTGAGTATATCAAGGCCAAGAAGGACGTGGTGGAAAACCAAGCAATGCTCAAAGATCCAGCAACGGACGTGGAGTTTAAAAGTATTATTGAAAGTGATGTCGCCAATCTTAACGAGCTAATTGAGGCGCTGACTATCAAAATTAAAATCGCCTTGATCCCTAAAGATGAGGCGGATGCAAAAAACGCCATTATTGAGGTTAGAGCTGGTACAGGTGGTGAAGAAGCCGCGCTCTTTGCCGCAGTGCTATTTAGAATGTACCAAAAATATGCCGATAAACACGGCTGGAAGTTTGAACCGATTTCAATTGCAGCCACCGGGCTTGATGGCATCAAGGAGGCTTCAGCAACTATTAGCGGCAAAGATGTATTTGCCAGACTTAAATACGAATCTGGTGTGCACCGCGTGCAACGCGTGCCAGAAACCGAGTCAAGTGGGCGCATCCATACTTCAGCGGCGACGGTTGCTGTGCTTCCTGAAGCGGAAGAAGTGGATATTGAGATTAAAGAATCCGACCTTAGGATTGACGTATTCAGAGCAAGCGGCGCGGGTGGACAGCACGTAAACACCACCGATAGTGCGGTGCGGATTACCCACTTACCCACAGGTGTGGCAGTAAGCCAGCAGGATGAAAAATCACAGCATAAAAATAAGGCGAAGGCGTTAAAGATTCTCCGCTCGAGGCTTTATGAGGCGGAACGTCAAAAGAAGGAAATGGAGCGTTCGTCAATGCGTAAGAGCCAAGTTGGTTCGGGTGACCGTTCAGAGCGCATTCGTACCTATAATTACCCCCAATCCAGGGTGACTGATCACCGCGTGAACGTTACATCATATAACCTAAATAGCGTGCTAAATGAAGGAGCTTTTGATGAGTTTATCGATGCCCTGATCCAACAAGATCAAGCAGATAAGCTTGCGGAAGATATTGATTAAAAATTTATCAGGATAGTTATGTTTAATATTGCAGTGGTTGGAGCTACGGGAAATGTTGGTCGGGAAATGCTTAAGATCTTGGCGTCAAGAAAGTTTCCGGTCAACCGCGTGTTTGCGATTGCTTCAAAAAAATCAGAAGGTAAAAAAATCTCTTTTGGTGATGAAACGCTACAAGTAGAGGTGCTGGATGACTTTGATTTTAGCCAGGCCGATATTGCTTTGTTTTCGCCGGGCGCTATGGTGTCTTCCAAATATGCGCCGATTGCAGCAAAGCACTGCGTAGTAATTGATAACACCTCATTTTTTAGAATGCATGAGGATGTTCCACTGATTGTCCCAGAAGTAAACGGTAAATCGTTAGTAGATTATAAGCAGCGTAATATCATTGCCAACCCCAACTGCGCAGTGGCGCAATTAGTAGTGGCGCTTAAACCACTCCATGATTTTGCTACCATCAAACGGATTGTCGTGACGACATTTCAGTCAGTTTCGGGTGCGGGTAAAGATGCAATGGACGAATTGTATGATCAGACCAAGGGCAAATACATGAATCAATCGCGTGAGCCAAAAGCGTTCAAACGGCAAATTGCTTTTAATATCATCCCCCAAATTGGCGATTTTGAATCAAATGGCTATACTTCTGAAGAAATTAAAATTATGGAAGAGATCAAAAAAATCTTAGGTCAGGAAATTGAAGTGACAGCTACTGCAGTGCGAGTTCCAGTTTTTTTAGGGCATAGTGAATCTATTAACGTTGAATTTGCCAAGCCGATAACCGCGGCAAAGGCGCGTGAAATACTGAAAAAAGCCCCCGGGGTTGAGGTAATGGACAATACCAAATTAGAAACATTTGCTACTCCAATTGATGTGGCTGGGGAAGACGAAGTTTTTGTTTCCCGCCTGCGTGAGGACAATAGTGTAAAAAATGCTTTAAACTTATGGGTTGTTTCTGATAACCTACGTAAAGGTGCTGCATTAAATGCAGTACAAATTGCAGAGGAGCTTATTAGCAACTATTTATAATGAAAGTATCATTGTGTAGTGTTTTATTAATATCACTTTTTTCTTTTAGCGCTATCGCTGAGGAAGCGGCTCCAACTGCAACTTTAACTCCGCCACCAGCACCAACTGATGCGACCACCACTACGCAACCACCAGCGCCAGATGCTCCGGCAACTACTGCCGCACCTACTGAACCAACTCCTGCTCCCGCGGTTGAAAAAAAGAAAACCACTACTATCACTAGAGATGATGTTGTAAAGTACATTAATAAGCAACGTGGTTTAAATGTTACGCCCAAGATCGACATGGATATTGGAACCAACCTTACCAACTTAGATTTAACTAATCTCGACATGGTTGGTGCGCAAATGCTTAGGGTGGATCTAACCGGGAGTGATCTATCCGGAACTGATTTGTCGGGCGGATATTTAGAAGACTCAAAGTTTGATAATGCAATAATGAAGGAAGTTAACCTCAATGGCTCTAGCATTGCTAACAGCACATTTTTAAATGCCGATTTAACCAAAGCTAAAATGCATGATACATACGCAGAAACCGCAAATTTTACCAATGCCCACTTAGTTAATGTTAGTGCTATAAATTCATACTTTATAGATGCGATATTTACCGGGGCAGACATCAGCGCATCAAAATTCGATTACTCTGATTTTACAGAAGCTGTAATGACTAATGTGATTGGTGATAATGCCTCTTTCAAATATGGGAATTTTAAAAAAGCGAATCTATCTAAGTCATCTTTTACGAATTCAAATTTTTATTCCGTGAATTTTGACAATGCTAATCTCTCCAACTCTAATTTTTCAAAGGCGATTATATTTGGTGCGAGTATAAATTCTGCTGACATGTCGTCGAGCACATATGATCAAACCTACCTTGAGAGCTCTGAAATTCAGGATTCAAATTTACAGAAAGCAAATTTTACTGGAGCAAATTTTAATAATGCGGTTATAAAACGTTGCAATGCAGCCGGTGCAAATTTTAGTATTGCAGGCATGGAAAATATTGATGCATCATTTTCTGATTTCACAAATGCAGATTTTTCATCAGTAATTATTAAAGACGGCAATTTTTTAAACTCTAACTTATCCGGCGCTACCTTTGAGCGTGTATTTGCCCAAGGGGCAAATTTCACTGCGGCGGATTTCACTAACACGACCATATCCAATTCAAATATGAGCTATTTATCCATGTCTAATTCTAAGACAGTGGGAATGACGCTTACAAACAACAGCATTACCAAAGTGAGTGGGCTTAGCGAAGAACAAAAGCTACAATTTTCTCCTAAGTAGAGTGGTTATTCCACAGATCTATCTATGCTAGTCTCAACTAAAATAGTTAGGAAATTAATAAAGAACATGAAAAAAAATCAGGATTTGCCTTCTTGGCTACACGCACATAGTTTTTAAGCACATCTAGCA
>JBIOER010000056.1:0-5559 GCA_044446225.1 Rickettsiales bacterium
TATCTGCCCTTGCCGACATTACCAAAGCTACCATAAATAGGGCCGAATACCGCTAAAGTAATCCACATCAGCATCCCGCCCATAACGAATGTTAGCATTGGTTGGATCACCCCGACCAACGCATCTACTGCTGTATTAATCTCTTCATCATAGAAATGGTTGATGTTCTCCAGCGATCTATCAAGGTTACCACTATCCTCACCCACCTTGAACATACGCGTCACTAACGAGGGAAATTCTTTAGTGTTGGTAATCGCCTGGGTAAGGTTAGTGCCCTTGCCCACGTCATCTCTAATATCCATAATTGCTTGTTTTATTACCAAGTTGTTCACCACATCCTCAGATGCTTGTAAGCACTCCAAAATTCCAATACCAGACTTATAAGTGATGGCGAAGAAGTGACAAAATCTAGCAATTTCAATCTTTCTTATTACGTTACCAACTGCTGGTAGGAATAACAAAACCTTATCTCGATAAAAAGACGCCTTCTTTGAACTTTTACAAGCTATCTTAATCGCAACAAAGAGTATTATAGGCGTAAACACTATAAATTCCCAATACGAAGCCATAAAGTCTGAAAGATTAATCAGCGCGGTGGTATAAGCCGGTAGTGCAATGTTTTGCGATTTTAAAAAAACGGTTAGTTTTGGCACCACAAACACCATCATCATCGCCACTACCGCAATCATTAAAAACATTAAGAAAACAGGGTAATAAGTTGCCTTCTTGATTTTCGCACGGAGTAAACCAACCCACTTGTAATGCTGCTCAAGATGGGCAAAGATTTCCGCAAAATTCCCAGTTCTTTCTCCAGCTTTAACTAATCCAACAAAAATTGGATCAAATACAGCTGGGTGTTTTGACAAGGCCAGAGACAACGTTGAACCATTTTTAAGTGAATCGTATAAATCCATCAAGACTTGCCTGAGCTTAGGATTTTCAGAAGTATCTCGCAAATCACTGATTGAATCCAAAAGTGGCACACCTGCTTCCTCAAGATGGTGTAAGTGAATGCACACCAAGATCAATTCTTTTAAAGTAACCCCACTAAACGCCGAAAGGATACTATTTTCATTCACCACTTTGCTATCAACTATATCTAGGCCAGATTGCTTTAATTTGGTTTCGAGCTCCATTTCCGACTGGGCTGTAAGCTTACCCTTGATCACTTCACCATGCTGATTAACTGCTCTATAAGAATAAAGAGACATCTTTTAACCTCTCTGTCATATCCACGGTATCTACCACTTCTTCTAAGTCGGTAACACCTTGGAGAATTTTTGTTATTGCGTCATCTGACATGGTTGCAAAACCTTGAGAGACCGCATAGGTTAGCATTTCTTTTCTGGAAGCTTCCCGCGAGATCATATCATCTAACTCGCGATCAATTGCTAAAATTTCATACAGAGCAATCCTGCCCTTATACCCAGTATTTAGACATCTAGGGCATCCTTTATGCCTAAATAATGTCGGTGGGTTTAATGGATCCACACCAAGAACTTTACATTCCTCATCACCGGCAACGTACTCTTCTTTACAAAACGAACATAACCTTCTGGCTAACCGCTGCGCAATCGAACAAATTATAGTACCTGCAAGTAGCGGGCCTTTAATTCCCAAATCGACCAACCGCGGTATTGCGCCAAGCGCATCATTGGTGTGGAGCGTAGTGAACACTTGGTGACCTGTCATTGCCGCCCTGATGGTCATCGCGGCAGTATCAAAGTCCCGAATCTCCCCGACAAATATCACATCTGGATCTTGCCGCATCAGGGAACGAATACCTTTGTCAAAGGTTAGATCACTTCCCTCACGAATTTGTGACTGACGAATCAATGATAGCTGATACTCCACTGGATCTTCCAGTGTCATGATGTTAATTTCCATCGAGTTAATGTAAGTTAATGTTGCATAAAGAGTTGTTGTTTTACCAGAACCAGTCGGTCCGGTTACTACGATTACTCCCTCCGGCCTTCTTAACAAACGCTTTAATGATTTAATGTTGCTATCGGTCAGCCCTAAATCGTTTAGACTTACTAGCGACCTACTTTTATCCAAAATCCTGGCGACAACGTTCTCACCCTGAATGGTAGGTAAGGTTGATATACGAAAATCTACTTTCCTTCCCATAATGGCAAATGTAATACGACCATCTTGAGGATTTCTGCTTTCAGCAATATTTAAATTCGCTAAAATCTTAATCCGCACCGCAATCGATGACCAGTAATCTTTATGGAATGATAGAATTTGAATCAACCTACCATCAACACGATACCTAAGTCTTATAAATTCAGCTTCCGGCTCAAAGTGAATATCCGAAGCTCCCATTTTCACAGCATCTATAAATACTGAATCTACCAAGCGAACTGTTGGGTTAATATACCCCTCTTCCACTCCAGTATAATTTGCCTCACCAGTTTCTAACTCCTTGATAATAGCAAACATATTCATTTCATAGTCATAGTACTGATCGATAACTTCAGTGATTTGGAAATCGTTGGCAAAGAGCGGTGTTACCTTGATATTTTTTTGGAAATATCTTTTTACTTGGTCAATTGCCAGTACGTTATAAACGTCCGAAGTGGCAACCATCAATTCATCTTCATGAAAGGCAATTGCAACAATCTTATATTGTGCTGCAATGTTCTTAGGAATTTTACGAACCAATTCCTGATCAAGCGTCATGGAGCGAAGATCAACTGATTTCACACCCGACGATTCTGAGAGCACTTTTGACAGCGTATCATCGGTAATGAACGTTAATTCTACCAGGATTGTTCCCAACTCTTTTTTGACTGGGGATTCTCTTTGTTCTTTTAAAGCAATTTCTAATTGATCGCGGGTGATTAGTCCATTGGCAACTAAGCGTTCACCTAATGTTAGTGCCGTCTCGGCTTTCTCTTCATCTTCTACCAGAGCTTCTTCAAGCAAGGCTTTATCCGCATTCGAAAACTGGCTATCGCCTTCCTTCCTTTTTCCTTCTTCTGTGGCCTTGAAAGTTTCGACGTGTTTTTTTAACTCATCAACGTCAACTTTTGGCTTCTCGTGTTCATAAAAGGCAAAATCATCTTCCCCAAGTGGGATCGACGGTTTGTGCTTCTCGTTTGAGTTATCTCTCGACACTTACGGCCTCTCTCATTAAGATTGCCAATTTTCCATATATTTAGTATATTTCATCAAACACAGTACTGTAAACACTTTTTATGAAACTCAAATTTTACAAAATGCACGGCCTAGGGAACGATTTTGCTATATTCGACCAGAGAGAAAACAACCACGAATTCACCAAAGAGCAGATAATTAGCCTTGCAGATAGGCGCTTAGGAATTGGTTGTGATCAATTTATCATCCTTAAATCTTGTGAGACGGCCGACGTCCAAATGCAGATTTATAATCCCGATGCTTCACGAGCTGAAGCCTGTGGCAATGCAATGCGGTGCATTGCTAAGCTGCTTGGGCAGCCTAAGTCGAGTATCAAAGTGAATGAGCGCTTACTTAGCGCTGAAATATTAAATGATGGCAATGTCCGAGTGAATATGGGACAGCCGAGCTATGACTGGCAGCAGATCCCACTTAAAAGTGAGATTTATCCAATCAACATGCGTTTTGAGAACGTTGCCAATGACTTTGAACATGGCCATGCAGTAAGCATGGGCAACCCGCATTTAGTATTTTTCGTTAGCGATTTAAAGGAATTAGATATTACGGCCAACGGCAGTTACTTTGAAAACCATCAATATTTTCCTAATCGTACCAATGTTAACTTTGCTCAAATAATAAATGATGGGGAAATTAATTTAACCACGTGGGAACGCGGTACTGGACAAACTCCAGCCTGTGGTAGCGGAGCTTGCGCAACCCAAGCAATCGCCCATGCAATTGGTCACACTAAAAATAAGGCAAAAATTAACTTACAACACGGCAGTTTAATTATTGAAGTTCTCCCCGACGGAATTTATATGACTGGCAATTCAACCCTCGTATTTACTGGTGAAATCATCCTATGACCATCGTAACTCGCTTTGCTCCCTCACCTACTGGTATGATGCATACCGGTAACGTGCGTACAGCGCTATATAATTATTTGTTCAGCAAGAAACATAACGGTAAATTTCTTTTACGCATCGAAGATACGGATAAGGATCGTTCAACCCAAGAAGCCGTTGAGGTAATTTTTAGAGATCTAAAGTGGCTGGGAATTACTCCTGATGAAGCAGCAGTTTTTCAATCAACCAAACTCACCCGTCATGCTCAAATTGCTCATGAACTACTCGCCAAGGGTCAAGCTTATAAATGTTTTGCTACCCAGGAGGAAATCCAAGAATTCCGCAGCCAGCATCCGCACGCTAAATTCCAAAGCTCTTGGCGCGACGCAACTGAAGATACACATCCAAACTTACCATTTGTAATTCGCATCAAAGCTCCTAAAACTGGTAGCTTGACCGTTAAAGATCAAGTTTTGGGCGAAACCACATTGGAGTGCACTGAACTTGACGATATGGTTATGCTGCGCTCTGATGGCACACCCACTTATATGCTGGCAGTCGTGGTCGATGACCATGACGCAGGAGTTACGCACATTATAAGAGGTGCTGACCACTTCACCAATTCATTCCGCCAGATGATGATTTATAATGCTATGGGTTGGGAAGTTCCTGAGTTTGCGCATCTACCACTTATACTCGATAAAGCTGGGAAAAAGCTTTCTAAACGCACCGGGGCGCTTTCCGTTGGTGAGTATCAAGCTATGGGTTATTTACCTGAAGCAGTGCGCAACCACTTACTACGTTTGGGCTGGGGGCATGGCGATGATGAAATCATCTCTGCCGCGCAGGCTATCGAATGGTTTACGCTTGAGCAAATTGGTAAATCTCCCGCGCGCTTTGATATTGACAAGCTCAACCACATCAATGCACATTATTTAAGATCCACTGACCACCATCAATTAGCTCAAGCAGTTGTTGAGCTTCTTGGGGTTCCCTTAAAATTTACCGATATAATTTCACGGGGAATGGACGGGATAAAAACTCGTTCAAATACTCTTAATGAACTTGCTGAGAACGCTAAGATTTATATAGGTAAGGTTCCCCTTGACCAAAAATCAAAAGAGGTGCTCGAAAAAGAAAAAACGTTGCTACCCGACCTCAAAAATTGTTTGCTAGGAATTTCCAATTGGACTAAAGATTCAATTCACGCTGCTTGCGATGAACTCGCAACTGCTAAAGGTATCAAGCCCTCTGTATTTATGCAGCTCTTGCGCGCGGCCGTGGTGGGCACTTTTTCCTCGCCCGCTATTTATGATGTGCTTGAGGTTTTGGGTAAGGATGAAACCCTACTAAGAATGGAGACTACTACCAGCTTTTAAAAATAGCCCCATAAATTGGGGCTTTTCATTATCAATTTATTAAAGTACATGACAGAAGTGTTCTTTACTCCTGTTTTCAACCAGGGGAATGTCACCCTCGTGAAGTCCACCTTTGGTGTAAGCCGCACTATGGACCCCTGCTAGATGCAGGGGAACTAGATATGGATTTAAGTGAGTTCACATTTGAAGTGCAA
>JBIOER010000057.1:0-5515 GCA_044446225.1 Rickettsiales bacterium
ATTTAGATGACCCAAACTGCACTTTTAAACTAGTTAATTTTCAAGGTATTCTACCGCTCGTTTTGGCTGCACTAAGAGCCATGTATTACTACAACACATGCTTTAATAATTATTCCGGACACTAGTGCAAGGCGTAAGATGAGGCCTATCCTTTTTAAAACGGAGATCACTTTGCTTAGGATTAATCCTCGTAGAAATCAACCACTAATTGGTTAAGTAAGCGTACGCCATAACCAGTTGCGCCTTTGGGGCAGGTATCCGTACCAGCTTTATCCCAGGCCATACCCGCGATGTCTAAATGCGCCCAGGGGAATTTATTGACAAACCTTTGTAAGAACTGTGCGGCAGTAATGCTGCCTGCACCGCGGCCGTTTCCGGTGTTTCTGACGTCGGCAATTACTGAATCGATTTGCTTGTCGTAGAAGTCCTTAAGCGGTAATCTCCAGACGCCTTCTAGGGATTTTTCGGCTGATTTTTCCAGCTTTTTCGCCAGATCATCGTTGTTTGAAAAAAGCCCGGCATAGCAATTTTCACCAAGCGCAATCACGATTGCGCCAGTTAAAGTTGCTAGGTTGATCATGAACTTTGGCTTATAGGTTTTTTGCGTATACCACAGCACATCGGATAGCACCAAGCGGCCTTCAGCGTCGGTATTATCAACTTCAATCGTTTGTCCCGACATTGAAACCACGACGTCACTTGGTCTTTGCGCAGAACCAGACGGCATGTTTTCCACAATCCCAATTACACCGATCGCGTTAACTTTGGCTTTCCGTGACGCCAGAGTATGCATTAATCCTGTAACGGTTCCTGCACCGCCCATATCGTATTTCATGTCGCCCATGTTAGCTGATGGTTTAATTGAAATCCCACCGGAGTCGAAAGTTACTCCTTTACCAATGAAAGCTACTGGCGTGGCTTTCTTGTTTTTGCTACCCAGCCATTCCATAACGACGACTCGGGGCTCGCGAATGCTTCCTTGTGAAACGCCAAGTAGCGCATTCATGCCAAGTTTTTTGAGTTCCTTCTCTCCCATTATCTTAACTTTAACCCCAAGCTTAGAAAGTTTTTTGCACTCGGTGGCAAAGGTTTCTGGGTAAAGAACGTTAGGAGGGGTGGTAACTAAGTCGCGGGTAAAAAATACGCCGTCCACAATTGAATTAACTTCAGCAAGTGTTGCTTTGCATTTATCGGCATCCTTAAAGTGGAAGCCTAATCCTTTGACGAAGATCTTATGCTCAGCTTTTTTATCTACAAAATAATTATCGTAGTTATAGTTCTTAAGGCGCGCGCCCATTGCTAGGTGATAGAAAATGTCTTTAAGCGGCATTTTGATGGATTTGTTCTCGTCAATTAGGATGCAAGCTGAGTCAAGCTCCATAGCGTTTAATTGGGCGACTATTTTCCCGCCAATTGATTGAACAACTTCCGCGTTAACCTCTGCTGCCTTACCCACGCTGACTAAAAGAACTTTGTCTAACTTTGATGATCCATGAGGGTAGAAAGAGATCATTTGCCCCTTTTTACCTTTAAAGTTTTTGCTCGCTGCGAGCGCTTTTTTGGCAGCATCTTTAAAATCCTTATGATCAAGGATTTTCGGAAGTTTTAAGCTGTCATCAATTAAGATTACTGCAAGACCAGATTTAGGGAGCTCGTATTGGCTAAGATGGATTTTCATTGTTTTCCTGGAGGTTAATTATAGTAATTAATTTAATCCAGGAAATTTAAGAAAGCAACATTTGCAAGCGACCAGCAATTGAGTTAACGTTAATGTTATAACTCTTTGGTATGGATATGGCAGAATTTACAACTATTGCAGTCGCTTATGGTGATGGAATTGGTCCTGAAATTATGGATGCAACCCTTAAAATTTTAAAAGTTGCTGAAGCGCGCATCAACATTGAAACCATCGAAATTGGTGAGAAATTATATACCAAAGGTTTTAGCTCGGGGATCTCTAAAGATGCATGGGCAACCGTTAAGAAACATAAAATTCTTTTAAAGGCGCCAATTACAACTCCGCAGGGTAAGGGCTACAAGAGCTTGAACGTGACGTTTAGGAAGTCACTGGGGCTATTTGCTAACGTGCGCCCATGCGTATCTTATTTTCCATATGTGGATACGAAGCATGAAAAAATGGATCTGGTGGTTGTGCGTGAGAACGAAGAGGATTTATACGCCGGGCTTGAGTACCGCGTTAGCGCCAATAACAATGTGGCGTATAAAATTATTACCCGGGATGGTTCGGAAAAAATCATTCGTTTTGCTTTTGAGTATGCCAAGCAAAATGGCCGTAAAAAAGTTACCTGCATGATTAAAGACAATATCATGAAAATTTCCGATGGTTGCTTCCATTCTATTTTCAAAGAAGTGGCGCAAGAATACCCAGATATTAAGGCAGATTCAATCATTGTTGATATCGGTTCTGCACGCATTGCGTCGCGCCCACAAGATTTTGATGTGATCGTCACGCTCAACCTTTATGGCGATATAATTTCTGATATCGCAGCTGAAGTTTCCGGCTCAGTAGGGCTGGCAGGAAGTGCTAACATCGGCGAGCATTTTGCCATGTTTGAAGCAATTCATGGTTCGGCACCAGACATCGCAGGTAAAGGCATTGCTAACCCTTCAGGGCTTTTAAACGGCGCGCTGATGATGCTTGACTATATTGGCCAGTCAGATGTTTCAGCAGAAATTAAAAATGCGTGGCTGAAGACCATCGAGGATGGTATTCATACTGCCGATATTTACAAAGAAGGAAAAAGTAAAAAGAAGGTTTCAACTAGCGAGTTTGCCGACGCGGTAATCGCAAACTTAGGTGAGAAACCAGTCAAAATGGCAGTGGCGCAAGCGCGTCCGTCGAAACGAATTGAGAACCTTTCTCGCCCAGCTAAGCCAGTTGACCAACAGTTAATAGGCGTGGATGTCTATATTGATGCTCACAAAGCAAGTGTTGAGGAGATCGTCGCTAAAATTGAACATTTGGACAAGGATTTGAAACTGCATACGGTTTCGCAGAAAGGGCTTAAGATTTGGCCGGATTCGGAAGCCGAAGGAGTGGTGACTGACTTGTTACAATGTCGTTTTATTGGTTTTGAAGATGCGAAAGTTTCGCAGCGTCAAGTCGTGGATTTATTGGATAAAGTTGAAAAAACTGGTTTGCAAATGACTACTGTGCAGAACCTCTACACTTACGACAAAGTTATTGGCTTTACTATGTCGCAAGGTGAGTAGGGTGGCATACCTTAAATTTGCAAAATTGCGGCCTATAGCCTATATATAAGCTTATATGAATACTCCAGAGCTCAACACTATTATTAATTCTTGGCAGGATTATCTAATCCACCGGCGTAAGTACTCAGCTCATACTGCCAAGGCATATAGCAGTGATATTAACATGTTTCTGACATTTTTAGCCACTCATCAAGGTGAGGTGGCTAGCGTTGAGGCGTTGGCCAAGCTAGAACTGCAAGATATTCGGGCGTGGCTCTCTGAACGGCTAAACACCAACCATAAAATTAGCTCTAATGCACGGGCGGTTTCGGTGCTGAAAAGTTTTTATCGCTACCTGTTTAAGGTTAAGGGGGTGGAGAATCAAGAAATCTTCCAACTCAGGCTGCCAAGAAAACCCAAACCTCTGCCTAAAGCGCTATCAGTAGAGCAAATGTTGTATATGATTGAGAACATCAAAAGCTCAAATGATTGGCTGACTGCACGTGACAAGGCCGTGCTCATGCTGCTTTATGGTGGTGGCTTGCGGATTAGCGAGGCGGTCGCGCTTAATAGGAAGCAGATAGCCGAAAACCTGATGATCAAAGGGAAGGGGGCCAAGGAACGTCTGATCCCAGTGCTTCCTAGCGTTCGTGCGGCAATTGAAGAATATACTAAGCTGTGCCCCTATAGTGATGCGGGGTTATTTTATGAAAAATCGGGGAAGCCACTTCGCGATAGTACGGTGAGGAAAATTATGCGGGAATTCCGCCGCGCCAATAATTTACCTGAGCATGCTACTCCACATGCGCTTAGGCACAGCTTTGCGAGCCATTTACTGGGTAATGGTGTTGATCTACGGATTATTCAAGAGTTGTTGGGGCATGAAAGCGTGTCTACGACTCAAATTTACACGAAAATTGATGGCAAAAGTATCGTGGAAAGCTATAAAAAATACCATCCCAAGGCGGTCTAGTTTATTTTTGATAATATCCTATTGACAAAAAGTTCATTAGAAGACATAATCGGCTACCAATATTAAAGATTTTTAAGAGATATTAATGGCTTCATATTCAGCAGGCACACATATTTTAAAGAAAGCAGACCTCAAGAAAAACTGGGTTCTGATTGATGCTAAAGACATAGTTCTTGGCAGACTTTCTGCGGAAGTTGCAAAAATGCTTCGTGGTAAACACAAAGCTAACTATTCAGAGAACTTAGATAATGGGGATAATATTGTTATTATCAACAGTAAAGAAGTCGCTTTGACTGGTAAAAAAAGAGAAGACGAAGTGTTTTACTGGCACACTGGTCACCCAGGTGGTGTTAAAGAAAGAACTCTTGGTGAGCGTCTTGATAGCCGTTTTCCTGAAAGAGTGGTTATTAAAGCTGTTGAAAGGATGATGCCTAAAGACAGTCCACTTGCAAGAAAGCAAATGAAAGCCCTCCATGTTTATGGTGGTGCAGAGCATCCGCATGAAGCGCAACAACCTGTGGCACTTGATCTTGCGGCAAAAAATAAAAAGAATAAGAGGAGCTAGTTTAAATGGTCAAAGTAGCAGCTACAGCGACAGCACAAGTAAAAGAATATATTGAAATCAAAGGCTTTATGCCTAAGGAAAATCGCGTTTATGCAACTGGCAGAAGAAAGTCTGCATCGGCACGTGTTTGGATTGCTAAGGGAAATGGTCGGATCATTGTAAATGGTCGACCGGTTGAGCAGTATCTTGCTCGCCCAGTTTTAAGAATGTTAATCAATCAACCATTCGCAGCGACTAAGTCGACAGGAATGTTTGATGTGTGGTGCACAGTAGAAGGTAGTGGTCTTTCTGGCCAAGCTGGCGCAATTAGACATGGTATTAGCCGTGCGTTAAATATTAATGATGCTGAAAATCATACAGTTTTACGTCAAGGTGGATTCCTAACTCGTGATAGCCGTAAAGTTGAGCGTAAAAAATACGGTCGCTCAGGTGCACGTAAAAGATTCCAATTTTCTAAACGTTAATAGTTTAAGGTTTGACCTCCTTAGAAAAACTAGCCAGAGCTTGCTCTGGCTTTTTTTATTGCGGCTTTTGCAAAGTTATACTGCTGATATTGTGCTAACAATTAGTAAGTGATAAACGTACATGACAGAAGTACTTTTTACTCCTGTTTTCAACCAGGGAAACGTCATCTCCGCATAGGCGCTACTCATGTCCGGGATAATTATTGAGCCATATGTTATGAGTAATAGATAGCTTTTGGTTCAGCCTAAATGAGAGTTGGGTTAACTTGAAAATTAACTGGTCTAAAAAGTGCAATTTGG
>JBIOER010000058.1:0-5302 GCA_044446225.1 Rickettsiales bacterium
ACTTAAACCATGATGGCTACTTTAAAGGTTACGCCAGCGTTTTTAATAACTTGGATAATCATAACGATATTATTTTACCCAATGCCTTTTTAGGGGTTGAGGCCAAGGAGGTTAAATTCCTCTGGCAACATGACGTTAACCAACCAATCGGTAAAATTACTAAGTTATATCAGGATAAGGTCGGTTTGGTGGTTGAAGGTAAGCTTTCTTTAAATAGCGATAAGGGCAGGGAAGTTTATGGTTTGCTTAAAGATGGTGCGGTTGAAGGGTTAAGTATTGGTTTCGAGGTTAAAGATTCTTTTTGTAAGGGAGAATATCGGTATTTAACTAGTATCAAGTTGTGGGAAGTATCGGTGGTTACTTTTCCAGCCAATAGCGAGGCAAAAGTGATCGAAGTTAAAGCAATGAGCAGCCTACTTCTAGCATGGGAAGATTTCCTTACTAGGTACTAATACCAATGTAATTTTCAGTCGCTTACCTCAAGTAAACTCATGGAATTGGTCTAACTAGCTTTTCTATCTTGTACAAGTGCTATGCCTTTAACGATGTCTATTGCTCTTAGCAATTGATAATCAGCAGTAGTATCGGAACTAACAGAAGTTAGTGGGCTGTTTTTTTGTACTTTTTCAGGTGCATTAGGTGTAGCATCTTTAGGAGCATTGATGTGCCCAGTAAGCATTGCTTCGGTTTCTTTCATACCTTTGTCGGTAACTGGAGTTACCACCGCATCTTCAACTACTACGTCCGGTTCAATACCACTGGCTTGGATAGATCTGCCCGATGGGGTGTAATACAATGACGTAGTCATTTTAACTGCACCACCACCCTGCATTGGGGTTACTGTTTGTACCGAGCCTTTACCAAAAGATTTGGTACCAACAATAAGCGCGCGTTTATTATCTTGGAGCGCTCCGGCAACAATTTCAGCAGCAGAGGCTGAACCACCATTAATTAGCACTACAATCGGTAAGCCATTGGTAATATCCTTACCATCAGCATAATATACTTGTGAAGATTCTTTAAGCCTGCCTTTAGTTGAAACAACCGTACCTTTTTCAATGAATAAGTCGGTAACTTCTTGAGCTTGATCAAGTAATCCACCTGGGTTCCATCTTAAATCAAGCACTACACCTTGAAGGGTTTTACCAGCGGCTTTTGCTTGGTCTTGTAACCTGAAGAACTCTGATTTTGCAGTTTTGCCAGCGGTTTCGCTAAAGCTACTGATTTTAATATGGGCAATGTTATCGCCCACCAAAGCTGCTTTTACTGGAATGATTTTTACAATGTCACGGGTGATAGTTACGGGAATAGTTTCGCCGGTTGAATCACGATATAAAGTTATATTAACTTTGGTTTTTGGCTTGCCGTGCAGCTTGTCAACTGCCTGTGAAAGAGTCATACCTTTGACAGATTCCCCCTCAATTACCGTAATAAAATCGCCAATTTTTACACCTGCCTTAAATGCCGGGCCATCTTCGTAGGGAGAGATTACTTTCACAAAACCTTTTTCCATGGTAACTTCAATTCCCAGGCCGCCAAATTCACCTTTAATTGAAACGCGCATATCACTAAATTCTTTTTCGTTAAGATAAGCAGAGTGAGGATCTAAAGAGCTTAACATACCTTCAAGGGCGAGCTCGATAAGTTCTTGGTCAGTTTTTGGGGTGACATAGTCGTTCTTAACTTTCTGCAAGACATCGTTGAATAAGTCATGATAATTGACTTTTTGTTTGCTGACTAAAAACCCTGCAATGCCGTCATCTTGTGCATAAGAAAGGTTAGATAGTGTTAAAAAGAAAACTAAAAAAGATACTTTCATGCCAATTCAAAAACATTGTGATTAATTATAATGTACTATTTCTGACAGTTTTGAGCAAGGAGAATACGAACCCTACCACAGGTTGTTGAAAAGTTCTGCAGCAATAACCAGTAGTCCGCCCAGTATTACTATCACTAAGCCAACATTGTCCAAAGGCATAATGCGTTTGCTTTTTTTGGATTTTCTTTGGTTGGCTAAGGCAATCGCAGGCAAAATAATTGCCAAAACACTTAAGAAAATACTTGCTGCACTTAGTGCGATGACGAATGCGTTAGGAATTGCCACTGCAATTACTAGTGGTACAGAAAATGTAACGATTGCCGAGATGATTTGCCCAGAAAACTCTTTCCCTTTCTTTACAAATTTCTCACGGAAGAAATCGAGCAGTCCAATACCTACACCAAAGAACGAGGTGACAATTGCTAGAAGTGAGAAAAATTTAGTTAAGATTGCCAGCCCTGGGAAGCTCGAGGCTGCCGCAAGAGAGTTAATCATCATACCTAGGTCAGCATCGCGCGACATTATCTTAGTAAAGGTGTCGATATCATTAGATTTTATTACCGCCAAGGCGCTCCACGTCCACACCAGGTAAGAAAGTAGTGGTAAGAAGCAACCAATAAATAACGCCAACTTAAAGCGTTTAACATCGAGTTTGCAGTAGTTAATTACCGTAGGCATTGATAGATGAAAGCCAAATGAGGTGAAGGCAATTGGTATAATTTTAAGTAACGAATGCTCATGAAATGTTTCATCTAGTACCAAGAACGAATGTAATTCCAACGTACTCGACATAATAAGAATGATGATGCCCCACAAAACTAACATACCTAAAAATAATACTTTGTTAATGCGGTCGAGCCACTTAACCTGGCCAACAATGACAGCACCCATAACTAGGGTCGCAATAAGTGCCAGGGATTGGTTTGATATTCCAAAATCATATATTTTAGTTAAAACCGAAGTTGTGCCAGAGATATATGCGGCTAAAAGGGCATATAACAGTAGCATCAGCATAATATTAGCAACTACTGACGAGAATTTGTTGATGTAAATATTAGACAGACTGCTAATTGAAAGCGCTTTACCACCATGGTTGTAGTTAAGTTCCAGGCTTAGTAGCGCTGCGAAATACATCAGTATGCTCATGAGGGTCAATATTACGCTACCCCAGAGTAGTCCGACTGCTGCAAAGGTGAGTGGTAGGGCGAGCATACCTGCTCCAATTGCGGTTCCAGCGATAATAGAAACCGCGCTTATAAATTTTGTCATGCCTAGCAAATAGTTAAAATGTGCCAGTTAGAATATAAGCTTTTTTAAGTAATTCAAGGAGGAAATACTTGCCATAACATAACGGGATATCCCCATTAACGATTTATTAACTACTTTGGGAGATAATATAGTTAGAACTCATAAGGTAGCTTATCATGGGCATAAAAAAAATAATAACAAGGTTTTTCCCGATAGTAATTTATCCTATAGATGAAGGAGAAGGAAAAAATGACGGTTCAGATCTCCGTGACTACTTGGTTGACTTAGGTAAAAAGTTTGGGGTAAGAGGAAAGGGGTTGGTTGGGACGGGAGGGGCTACCGGCAGTGGCCGAGGTAAATTTGGAGATGGAAAAGCTTATTATCAAATAAAACTATCGGGCTGGCATAATTTAAAGAAAAGATTGAGTGGCTTCCAAAAGAACGAAATGGATATCCTTGCTGAGCTAATTGCGCTTAGAGTTGCCGCAAAAGTATTAAATACAGATAAAGAGCATGAAGTGGCGCCAGAAGTTACGCTTATTGCAGATAAAAAAAACGGCACTGTGCTAGCTGCGTCAAAATATTTAGGGATGGATAAACAAGACGAAAATCTTCACCAATATCCCTTTGTAGGTACTATTGATGAGGTCTGCAAGGCGCTGGGTAAGAATAAAAAGAAGAAATATAAACACTTCGTTGTCGATTTTAAGGAACCAGAAAGCGATTCACCAGACGAAAGAGGAGTTATCCATGCTGGTAAAGAATATGAAATGCTGGTGAAAGATAAGAAAAAGAATGTAATTATTAAAAAAGACATGATAGCAAAGTTTATCAAGCTCGCGTTTATATCGGGAGATCATGACATCAACCCTGGAAACATGATGGTCATGCTTGATAAAAATGGCCAGTGTTTTAACGGTAAAATCGATGCGGGAAATGCGCTATTTAATTTAGTTAAAAACTGGAAGCTTTTGGGCGTAAAGGGGCGGGGAGAAACATCTACTCCCGATATTTTTAAGCAAAACGACATAGGATTTGTTTTGGATTCATTTAATCGTGATCGATTGATTGGTAGAAGCATTAGGCCAAAGCTGTGGAGAGACTATGAAAATATGGTTTTAGACCCAGTTTTTTACAAAACGTTTCAAGAGGATAATGTTAAGATTGCAGACGTTAAAGCGGGTTTGGCAGAAGCAAAAGTCGAGTTGATGAAATTTAATGGCCGACAACCCTATGAAAAAAGCTTAAGAAGAGCAATGGTTGAGGTTTTGGTGCAGTTGAACCCAAATGTTAACAGGCAGCAATTACTTGAGTATAATGCAAAAAACATTCCCGGCTCTTATGAAAAGATGGTTGATAAGGTAATGAAAGCTATCGAAGTTAAAATGCAACAAGGTATCGACGAATCTAAATCGGTCGGTAATATGTTGGAGATTCAGGCGCTGGTTGACGACGTATTGAGGGCTAAACCTGGGGTCAAAATAGAAGATGTGAGTAAAAGAATTAAAGAGCTATTCGAAAATGACCAACGCTACTTAAAAGGTAAGGGCTACAATGACGTCATTCAATGGGTGAGAGTTGAGTGGGTTAGTGATAAGCAAAAAGATAATACGGTGCCTAAATGTACCCTGGAAGAATATATTGCGAAAAGAGCTAAAACCTTAAGTGTGGCTGAAAATATGGGCGCAGGGTTATTAACGGAGTTGGGTAAAAACCCTCCTGAGAAACCGAAAGCTAAAGAAGTGGCAGCTATTCCAGCAGCAAGCCTTGCGCAAGCTGCTTCTGTTGGAAAGGGGGTGTCTCGATGAATGTCTACGCAGTTAAGCTTACCTCAGTTTTTAACATGGTAAATGTCATCTCCGCCTGCGTGCTACTTATGTCCGGGATAATTATTGAAGCCTGTGCTATGAGTAATACAGGGCTTTTGGTTCAGCTAAAATGAGAGTTAGGATAACTTGAAAATTAACTGGTTTAAAAGTGCAGTTTGCGTCATCTAAATGACTTCTATATTTCTAGCAACGGGGAGACTTGAGAAAAGAATTTTTGTAGTTTTTATTGTGTGGGGGAATTTTACAAAAATTCTTTTCTCAAGTCATCAATTGTGGTTGCCGAAGGCAACAAAACTAAGAAAGCCCCCCGCTTGCTTGAGCGCGGCAGCGCTCCCTAAAAATGGCCTGCAAGGAAGGGTGTGGGGGGGAATTGCAGGCCATTTTTTGTCTTATATAGTTTGCGCAG
>JBIOER010000059.1:0-5288 GCA_044446225.1 Rickettsiales bacterium
CACAAATACCATCAAAACCACTGGCGCACAAGATTACGTCGGAGCAGTTACTTTAGGTAGCAACACTATTTTAACCGCGCCGAGTGGCGTTACCTTCGGTTCAACCGTAAATGGCCCTTACGCCCTTACCGTTACTGGACCAGCTACTTTTGATGGCGCTGCTGGTGGAGGAACCGCCTTAGCCAGTGTCTCAGTTTCTGGTGCAAGTACTTTTGATGGTAGCGTAACAACTACTGGGACACAAACTTATACCGGCGCAGTTAGCTTAACTGGCAATACAACTATCAACGCAGGAAATGGAACCACCACTTATGGCTCGACAATTGGTGGAGCCTATAGCCTGGCAAATACCGGAAATGGGCTAACCATATTTAATGACATCACTAATATTGCACAGCTATCAGTTGCTGGTAACGCAAATCTGGGAGCGAACATCACCACCTCAGGTACTTCAACATTCTCTGGCAATGTCAATTTACTAAATAACATAAATATTGCTTCACAAGGCACTTCAAGATTTGGCGCAATGGTCGATGGTGCTTATGGATTAAGTATGACCGGTGCTGGCAATACGATATTCAGTGGCTTAGTTGGTAGTAACAGCCCTCTTAGTTCATTGAATATCACCAACGCCGCTTCTATTGCAGGTAACGTAACCACTTCGGGTAATCAAACTTATAACGGGTTAACCTTAACTGGTAACGCAACTTTAAATGCGCAAAATGGCGATATCTATCTTAAAAATACGACCATAGGAGCAAACACTCTTGGGTTTGCCGGAACAGGAAATTTATATGTTGGCGGAGCAATAACTTCAACTTCAGCCATGAATTTTACCAGAAACGTTACACTAACCGCCAACTCTTCGGTTAATAGTGGTGCTGCAAATATTACATTCAATAATATTGATGGTGCAGACAACTTAAATCTTACTACTACAGGAAATGTAAATTTCCTTGATGCAGTGGGAAGTGCGGCTAGGTTATTAACTCTAACCGTCACAGGTGCTAACAATGTTACCGCACCAAATGCAGTAAACGTTACGAATTATAGCGGTGTTAGCAATACTGGAACCACCAATTTCACTGACCTAAATGCAACCAATGGCATTTCAATTACTGCAAATAGTATTTTAGGAACCTATAGTGGCGCCACAGGTAACCTCAATTCAGGAACTGGTACGATTACTGCCACCACTTCATTTAATTCCCTCGCGATAGCAGGTAACGGCGCAACTCTTTCTGCTGGTTATATTGGAGCACCTGGCATGGCAACTCAAAATATGGCTAATTTAATTAGCGGCGTGACCACTCCAAGCTCCAAATACACTTTTGCTGGCTTTGATATCAGCCACACATATCTTCCACCAGTTATAGTTCCCGTTACAATTCCTCCACTTGTAACAAGACCTCTAGTTAGTGCACTAATTATGAATGCACCTATTGTATATGTTAATCCTGAATCATCTCTCGCTAATACACTCTCAATTGGTGGAAGTGCTTTCTCGCAAATCAGCGCTTATTTAACTTCAATTAACCCAAGTAGCCATGCCGATACTTCCAGCATGGCTAACACTCCTGCACAAAGTGGAAGTGCTTCTCTATCAACATCGGCAAAGAACACGGATAAGTCTAAAGATAAGAAAAAAGCTTTGAGCAATCTCTACGGCTTGTTAAAAAATTAACATCCATAATAAATATTGCATCGCACAAAAAACGAAGCTACTGTATAATCTGCGTTCCAATATAAGTTAATATGGAAACAATTATTAAAATTTGCGGCCTTAACTCCAAAGCAGCGGTTCGCGCGGCCATCAAGAACAGGGCGAGTTATGTCGGGTTTACTTTTTACTATGATTCTCCACGCAACATAACGCCTGAACTTGCGGTAGAAATTGCCCAAGAAGTCCCACCGCATGTTAAGCGGGTGGCAGTCACTTCAAACCCTAATAGCAAATTACTGGAAAAAATCTTCCACGTTTTCAAGCCAGATTTTCTGCAACTTGATGACTTCTCAACCCCTGAAGAGATTAAAAAAATCAAATCCAAATACTCTATCAAGGTCATTAAAACCATTTATGTCGGTGATCAAGATGATTTAAAAACCACCCAAAAGTATGAGGATGTTGCAGATATGTTTATGTTTGACTGTCGGCATGGTAACGACTTATTTGTCGATCTTCCCGATACCGTATTCGATTGGAGCTTACTCAAAAAAGCTAATATTAACAAACCTTGGATTCTCTCCGGGGGCTTGAATAAGTTCAATGTTAAGCATGCGATTCGCGTCTCTAATGCGAGCATTATTAACGCATCCGCAACGCTAGAAAATACCCCTGGCAATAAAGATCCAAAAATGATAGAAGCATTTATGAAGTCGGTAAGAGAACCTTCTTACAGATAATTTCACGAGTTATGCCATGAGTACGAATAAGCCAGTTATCGGCATCACCTTAGACTTTGAGACAACCGATTCCTATTCCAAATATCCTTGGTATGCACTGCGCGAAAATTATTTTACGGCAGTAACTAAATTTGGCGGTATCCCGTTACCATTGCCTCATTTTCCTGAGCATGTTGATTATTATTTTTCGCTCATTGATGGCTTACTAATAACTGGTGGGAACTTTGACGTTGACCCTAAATACTATGGTCAGGAGATAACCTCCGACCGGGTTTCAACCAAAGACAAGCGCACTAAATTTGAAATCGGCATTTGCCGCTTAGCTATGGAAAAGAAAATGCCCATTTTGGGAATTTGCGGCGGTGAGCAACTGATTAATGTAGTAATGGGTGGCACCCTCATCCAGCATATTCCTGATACTATCAAGAATCCCCTCAAGCATGAACAAACACAGCCTAAACACATCCCTACGCACCAAGTAAACCTTAACCAGGATAGCCTGTTATATAAAATTACAGGTAACAGCGAATTTCACGTAAACACCACTCATCATCAAGCGGTGGATAAACTTGGTAAAGGCTTCATCACTTCCGCCACAGCACCTGATGGCGTAATTGAAGCAATTGAAAATCCCGAAATGCCATTTTGCTTGGGTGTAGAGTGGCACCCTGAGTATTTGACTACACCTGAGGATAATCTAATATTTGAGCAATTCATTAAAGCTTGCGCTTAGTTGCAATTACTTGCAATTAAGCTTTCCAGTTCTCCAACAACATCTTTAATGCGCGCTTTATCCTTGCCCTCAACCATAATCCGCACTAATTTTTCCGTACCGGATTTACGAATAAGCACGCGGCAATCCTTAAGTGCGGCTTGCATTTCTTCAAGCTTTTTGCCCAGCGCCTTGTTCTCTAACGGATTGCTATTTTTGTATTTAACATTTTTAAGGAGTTGGGGATAGAGGTCGAAAATCTCGCCAATTTTACTCATCTTTTTCTTGGTGTTAACCATATAGGCAAGAACTTGTAAGCCAGCTATCATGCCATCACCAGTTGTGCTATAGTCACTTAGTATTATATGCCCTGACTGCTCTCCACCAAGATTGATGTTATTGACGCGCATTTGTTCAGAAACATATCTATCGCCAATTTGGGCACGAATAACTTCTAAGCCGTTTTTGTTACAAAACTCATCCAATGCACCATTAGACATATGAGTTACCACAATCTTATTCGATGACAACGCACCCTGCTCTTGCATCGACTTTGCAATAATAGCAATTAGGTGATCACCGGCGATAATATGTCCTTTTTCATCACACATAATAACGCGGTCCGCATCTCCATCCAGCGCTATACCTAGGTCAGCCCTTGTCTCCAGAACTTTTTGTTTTAAGAATTCAGGATGAGTAGAGCCACAACCTTGATTAATATTAAAACCATTAGGCTCGGTACCTATTTTAATAACTTCAGCACCCAACTCCCAAAATATAGTGGGAGCCAAGTGATATGCTGCACCATTAGCACAGTCTAGCACGATCCGAAGTCCCGCCAAAGAAAGTCCTTTAGGCAACGACCTTTTTACATGTTCAATATATCTTCCCGGAGCATCATCGAGGCGCTTAGCGCGTCCTAAGTCCTCTGGGGTGGTTAAATATTCATTTAAATTGTGGTTCAATATGAGATTCTCAATTTCGGCTTCCACATTATCGGTTAGTTTAAACCCTTCTGAATTGAAAAGTTTGAGACCATTATCTTCATAAGGATTATGTGACGCAGAAATCATCACGCCTAAATCCGCCCTAAGTGACTTAATAAGCATCGGAACCGAAGGAGTTGGCATTGGACCAACCAGAATTACATCCATCCCCACTGATATAAAACCTGCAGTAAGCGCGGGTTCAATCATATAGCCCGATAAACGCGTATCTTTAGCAATCACCACGCGATTTCTATAGCCATGTTTCTTAAAATAATGACCTGCAGCCTTCCCAAATTTCAGGGCAATGTCTGCCGTGATTGGATATTGGTTAGCTGTACCCCTTATGCCATCTGTACCAAATAGTTTAACCGTCATATTTAGCTTCCTCATTCATATATATACTAACAGGAAACAAATTATACCACAACTTGGCTGGGTAAGGTACTGAAAAAAGTAGTTTTTTACGAATAAAAATCACAACTTTAATTTTTTTTAGCGCAAAAACCCAGGGTATACCGGCATTAGCGGGGAGTATCTTTTTTTCACATTACTAAAAAAAAGTCTTGCAATGGCGCAAATGCTGGCATAGGGTTTTTATGTAACCGTTATTAACACTAAATACAGAGGTAAAATCGTGAATAAACAAGACATCATCAACTCAGTTGCAAAATCTGCTGGACTTACTAAAGCTGATGCTCAAAGAGCTGTTGACGCATTCTGCGAAACAGTTAAAAAAGCTATGAAAAAAGGTGAAGAAGTTAGACTTATTGGCTTCGGAACTTTCAAAACTCGTAATGTCCCTGCTAAAACTGTTCGCAACCCAAGAGATGGTTCGCCAGTGAAAGTTAAAGCTTGCACTAGAGTTAAATTCTCTGCTGGTAAAGACCTTAAAGATGCTGCTAACAGCTAATCTTTAGGTACTACTACCTAGCCCCTGGTCGATCTTTTGATCCCAGGGGCTTTTTTTTACATTGTTTTTTCAACTGCGCAGCTGGGCACTAGTGTCCGGAATAAATTTGATAGCCGCCTGAATATAATTAAATACTATTATTTTGCTTCACGGTTATGTAATAAGTTGTTTGCTGCGCAAACTATATAAGACAAAAAATGGCCTGCAATTCCCCCCCACACCCTTCCTTGCAGGCCATTTTTAGGGAGCGCTGCCGCGCTCGAAGGAAGGGGGG
>JBIOER010000060.1:0-5235 GCA_044446225.1 Rickettsiales bacterium
GATATGACTACTATAGATCATTTATTTGAAAATAATAAAGAATGGGCGGCGCGCATTGAAAGCGAAAACCCCGGTTTTTTCGCCAAACTTTCCGAGCAGCAGGCGCCTGAGTATTTATGGATTGGTTGCTCAGATAGCCGAGTTCCTGCCAACCAAATTGTTGGTTTGTTACCGGGAGAAGTATTCGTGCATCGTAATATCGCCAATCAAGTGATCCATACAGACTTTAACTGCCTTTCGGTACTGCAATTTGCCGTCGATGTGATAAAAGTTAAACACATTATAGTATGTGGCCATTACGGCTGTGGTGGTGTGCAAGCCGCGATGAAAAAATTGCGCTTGGGACTAGTAGATAATTGGTTGATGCACATACAAGATACTGCAAACAAACATAAGGTAGAGCTTGAAAAAATTACAGATGAAAATTCTAAATGGGAGCGCCTTTGTGAGATCAATGTGAAGGAACAAGTAGCTAGTGTGGCAGATACTACTGTACTGCAAGATGCGTGGAATCGTGGGCAGAAGGTTGCGGTACATGGATTAATCTATGGCCTTAAAGATGGGATATTAAAAAATTTAAATGTAAGTAGAAGTTCGTGAGCCAAGAAGTATTTAGTAAAAAGAGTGCAACTAAATTAACGCCGATGATGCAGCAGTATTTGGCGATCAAAGAAGAACATCAAGACTATTTGCTTTTTTACCGCATGGGTGACTTCTACGAAATGTTTTATAATGATGCAGTTATTGCATCTGAAATACTTGATATCGTATTAACTAAGCGCAGCGAAGACACGCCGATGTGCGGAGTGCCTGCGCACTCACATGTCTATTACTTAGAAAAGCTAGTAAAGGCGGGATATAAAGTTGCAATTTGTGAACAACTAGAAACGCCCGAAGAGGCAAAAAAGCGCGGTTATAAAGCAATAGTTAGGCGGGAAGTGGTGCGCATTATTACCCCCGGGACGATTATTGAAGATTCTATCTTAGACCCCGCAACTTCAAATTTCCTTTGCGCAATAATTAAGCAAATGGATGGTATTTGCTTAAGCTTATCTGATATTACAACTGGCAAATTATTTTTGGTTAAGTCATCGATTGGCAGTTTGGAAATTGATTTGGCGCGGTTTAATCCCAGTGAAATTATTATTTCGGATAAAGTTTATTCGGAAAAAGATGTGCAGTGGTATTTAAAAAACTTTGCCCAACGCATTTCTACCCGGGCACACAGTTTGTTTGAGCTCTCGCGATGCGAGCGCATGATTAAGGAATTTTATAAAGTTGCGCATACCGATGGCATTCTCAAACTTGCTGATTTAGAGAAAGTTGCACTGGGCGCATTGCTTGAATATTTGAGTTTCACCCAGAAACAATCAATGCCGCATTTGCGGGCACCATTGCGGTTAGAAACTGCGAATTATATGGCAATTGATCCAGCAACGATGCGTAGTTTGGAAATTAAAGAAAGTTATAGTGGCTCACGCAAACAAAGTTTACTTGGTGTAATTGACCGCACAATAACAGCTGCAGGAGGTAGGTTGTTGGATTTCTATCTTTCCTCACCACTGGTTAATCCCAGTGCAATTAATAAACGGCTCGATGCGGTAGAGTTCTTTTTAGAGCAAAGCTTAATGCGCAATAAACTGCGCGAAGTATTAAAAGAAGTCCCAGATCTTGAACGTGCCCTCGCCAAAATTTGGATCAATAAAGCAACTCCGAAGGAGATCGCTTCGATTCGCGAAGGGCTCAAGAAAGCGCTTAAACTTGCCGAACTGATTTTGTTTGCCGGCGTGGAATTAACCACCAGTATTTCTGGGCTGACCAATAAAATAGCTAACTTTAGTACTCTGCTAAACTTGTTAGAGTTTGCCGTAAATGAAATTCTTCCAATTAAACTTGAAGACGGTGGGTTGATAAGAAATGGTTATAATAAAGAGTTGGATCACTACCGCAACCTTGCCAGTAATGTAGGTGATGAGCTTGAAAAACTCCGTGATAAATATCGCCTACTGACAGCAGTTAATACCCTCAAAATTAGTTTCAATAATGTTTTGGGTTACTTTATTGAAGTTACGCCACTGCATAAAGATAAGTTGAGTGATGAAGCGTTCATTCACCGCCAAACATTAGGTAACTCCGTGCGATTTACTTCTATAGAGCTAAAAAAATTGGAAGAAGAAATTAATAGTGCCGAGCATAAAATTAAAGAAATTGAGTTGGCTGAGTTTAAAAAAATCTGCGACGAGATCATCAAAAATACTGAAGAAATCTCTATGACTGCGCAGTCAGTTGCTAGCATTGATCTCTTCACTGCGCTAGCTGATTTGGCACAGAAGAATAACTACTGCCGTCCTTTGGTGGATGATTCAAATAAATTTGAAGTAGTTGCCGGGCGCCACCCGGTGGTGGAATATTCACTTAAAGAAACTTTTCACCCTAATGACTGCACACTAAGCGATTCGTATTTATGGATTATTACCGGGCCTAACATGGCCGGTAAAAGTACCTTTTTAAGGCAAAATGCTTTGCTTGCAATACTTGCCCAAATTGGCTCTTATGTTCCAGCAACCAGCGCACATATTGGTGTGGTAGATAAGGTATTTTCTAGGATTGGTGCCTCAGATGATATTACCAAAGGTCATTCGACTTTCATGGTGGAGATGACAGAAACAGCGGCAATACTAAACTCCGCGACCCATAGATCGCTGGTGATATTCGATGAAATTGGGCGGGGTACCGCCACCTTTGATGGCTTGGCGATTGCGTGGTCAGTGGTTGAGAAAATCCATAATGAAATTAAATGCCGTACGCTGTTCGCTACGCATTACCACGAACTAACTGAGCTGGAAGGCAAATTAAGTGCACTGTTAAATTATACGGTGATGGTTAAAGAGTGGGAGGGCAAAATTATTTTTATGCATCAAGTGGTGCGCGGCAAGGCCGATAAATCATATGGTATAAACGTAGCCGAGCTTGCAGGGATCCCTCAAGATGTTATAGCGCGCGCGACGGAGATTTTGCATGAACTTGAGCATTCACAAAACATTTCGGTTTCATCGCAGCAAAAATCGGCTAATGATAATAGTGCCGTATTAACTCAAATTAAAAATTTGGATATTGATACGCTGACACCCAAAAACGCGTATGATATTTTATACGATATTAAAACAAAAATATAGTTGGTAATATGAACTACCCATTAACTCGACTGCGTCGGCTCCGTGCAAATTCTTGGATCAGAGATTTAGTCCGCGAGCATTCGCTTAAACCCAGTGATTTGATCTACCCGATGTTTGTAGTTGAGGGGAAGAAAGTTAAACAAGAAATTAAAACTTTGCCTGGTGTGCATCGCCTTTCGATTGACCTGATCGTTGAACAAGCGAAGCGAGCTAAGGATTTGGGGATACCCGTAGTTGCGCTTTTTCCTGCAGTTGAGAAGAAAACGGAGGATGCGCGTGAAGCATTTAGCCGGAAAAATCTCATTTGCCGTACGGTTGAAGCAATCAAAAAACACGTTCCTGGGATTGGTGTGATGTGTGATGTGGCGCTTGATCCTTACACAACGCATGGGCATGATGGTATTGTTAAAGATGGTGATGTAGCCAATGATTTGACCATTGAAGCGTTGATTAAACAAGCCAAAGTTATGGTCGAGAGCGGTTGTGATATTCTAGCGCCGTCTGATATGATGGATGGTAGAGTTCTCAAGCTGCGTGAGTTTTTAGAAAGCAAAGGCCACCATAATATAATTATTATGTCCTATGGTGTAAAGTTTGTTTCCAGCTTTTATGGGCCATTTCGGGATGCGGTGGGCTCGAGTAAGCAAGGTGGGCTTTCCAAATTAACGTATCAAGTGGAAGCTGCTAATGCTCAGCAGGCACTTAATGAGTTGGTTATGGATGAGCAAGAGGGCGCGGATATGTTAATTATTAAACCTGGTATGCCTTACCTTGATATCATCGCGCAAGCAAGAGGGGTGGTGAATGTGCCGCTCATTGCCTACCAAGTAAGTGGGGAATATGCGATGTTGAAATTTGCTGCCGCAGCAGGGGCAATTAATTATGAGCAGGCATTGCTAGAATCGCTAATTGCCTTTAAACGCGCAGGGTGCAGTGGAGTGATTACCTACGCCGCTCTTGATCTTGCGTACCTTTACGATCTTCGCGTATACCTGTAAGATCTTGTTTGTTTAAGGCGCCACCTTCCATTTCAAATAACGCATTCTTCTTACCGAAAGTTACTTTGGCTAAAATCTCCTTAACCGGTTTAATGATACAGGCCGTAAACAAGTTTTTCATCCTTTTAAATATTCCTTCAGGGTCTGGTTTGATTGCGTCTAGAACACCGTTTACTGCTGCTTTTACAGGAGTTGCTTTCGCTAGCTTATCATCGAGTAATATATTAATCTGCTCAGTATTTTGAGTATTATATAGTGGAATACGATCATTTTTATTAGGTATCACCTTGCTGAAATCAATATCGGTTTGATCAAGAATGATTTTAACAACTTCCAAACTTCCATATTTTATGGCTGCTTCTAGCACAGTTGAATATGTTAGATCGTCTTCTTGTAGTAAAAATGCTTCTTTCTCTTTTCCTTTTAGCCCATTCAATGCAGCTTTTAGCGCCTCTACATTGGGTTGCCCTTTTAACGTTCCATCATGATTTACTTCGCCGAAAATAATTTTATGTGCATTTAATGGCGCCGTTGCTGGTTTTGGACTTTTCATAGTTACCTCATTTGTTACTCATAACTAAGTGTGGCACATAATAGTTAATATTTGGTTAACCGCGCGGAACAAAAATATTTTCTCAAGTCTCCCCGTTGCTAGAAATATAGAAGTCCTCGAGATGACATTCTCCTAGCTTGTCACCCTCGTGAACACGGCGGTCCACCTTTGGTGTAAGCCGCACTATGGACCCCTGCTAGATGCAGGGGAACTACCGTAGTTACACAGGGGAAATTTTGTTTACCTGCGGAGGCAGGTATCCATGTTTTATGCGGGTTGCGAGGTGGATCCCTGCTAGATGCAGGTGAACTAGATATGGATTTAAGTGAGTTCATATATGAAGTACAACAGTTGTTGCGAAGGAAGGCTGAAATGTTTTAAACTTCCAATATGTACTAGTTTTTATGCAATCACTAACTTGCCGTTTTCGTCAACAAAATGTGTGCCGCACGCTTATACCGCCTTCAGGCGGTGCGTGCGACCCCCCCACACATTTTGTCTCCTTAAC
>JBIOER010000061.1:0-5205 GCA_044446225.1 Rickettsiales bacterium
AGTCAAGGCCATACAGATATAATTGAGGAAATACTAAAAAATGGCAATGCCAGAGAGCTTTTGTTGGCAAAAAATAACGATGGTAACACACCTCTTCACTTGGCTGTTAGTCAAGGCCATCCAGATATAATTGAGGAAATACTAAAAAATGGCAATGCCAGAGAGCTTTTGTTGGCAAAAAATAACGATGGTAACACACCTCTTCACTTGGCTGCCAAAAATGGGAATATACTAGTCGTGAACGCGATGTTGGATGCTGCGAGAAAAATGGGGGTAGGTGCACAAGCAGAACTCCTATTGGCACCCAATAGTAATGGCGACACCCCTCTCCACTTGGCTGCCGCAGTTCCAGCGACATTTAAAAAAATGCGAAGCACTAGCACACCAGAAGAAGACGCCGTGATAGAATATGCTTTTTTCAACTTAAAAGATAACACAGGCAAAGCGGCGGCATTGACTTTAATTAATCCATCTATGCCAACAGACAGTCAGAAGCAATCTTTTGAATCCCTACGTGCTACGTACGAGATGGATGTCGGCAATAATATAGAGGCTCTAAGAGATGCTCTAGAGTTTTATAAAGAAATACACCAAACATTTTTGCCATCTGGAAAAACTGCAGTTGAAGTTTGTGAAGATCATTTAAAAATTGCGATGCAAAAACACTTTCCTCTAACTACTACACTTATACAAAATCATCTTACATTTATAGGATTGGACGAAAATGCTAAAAATGAAGTTATACAGCGCTGTAAGAAGAGTAATACAGAACCGCCAAAGGAACCTGCTAGTTTCAGTGAGATAGTACCAGTGAAAATTGCAAGAGGCCACACAGGAATGGAAAGGGGGGGTGGAAAATAATACTAAATCCTAATTCAACTCAAACCAGCGATTAAGCAACTGCTCGTACAGCTCATTCATTTCGTTCAATTTATCACTAAACGATTTAAACTGGGCGGGATTATCCATAAATAAATTGGGATCGGCCAATGCATCTTCAAGTTTGACAATCTCTGCTTCAGCTTCAGCAATTTGTCCGGGGAGCAACTCCATCTCGCGCTTGATTTTATAGCTGATTTTATCAGACTCCTTAGGGAGCTCCTCAGCCTTTTTAGCCGCTCTTTTTTGTGGCTTTTGCGCCTCCAATTTATTTTTACGATAATCAAAATAGCTGCCAATACACTCTTCAATATCGGCATTGCCATTAAAGATGATGGACTGCGTCACCAACTTATCCATAAAATCACGGTCATGGCTTACCAAAATTAATGTGCCACTGTAGTCGCCTAAAATATCAACTATCATATCCAAAGTATCCACATCCAAATCATTGGATGGTTCATCCATAATCAGCACACTACCAGGATTGGCTAGCGTGCGCGCGAGTAACAACCGGTTACGTTGTCCACCCGAAAGGGTGGAGACGCGGTCAACAGCCGATTTCGGGTCGAACATAAAATTCTTTAAATAAGCGCAAACATGGATTTGTTTTTCACCCACGCGGACGTGATCACCGCCTCCTGGGCACATGGTTTTCCACAGTGTTTCCTCTGGATCAAGCTCGGTGCGGGCTTGATCGTAATAAGTAATTTCAATGTTTTTACCCATTTTAATCCGACCCGCATCAGGTAAAAGTTCCTGGGTGAGAAGCTTAAGGAAGGTAGATTTACCCGTACCATTGGCGCCGATAACACCAATACGGTCACCCCGCATAATGCGCAGCGAGAAACCTTCAAGAATTTTAGTCTCACCAAACGACTTCGATACTTCGTTAAATTCCACCACCATTTTTGATGAAAGCGTTGGCGCTAGAGGATCTAACTTAATTTTGGCATTAAATTTATTGATGGCATTTCTACCATGACGTATGCGATCACGCAGTGAATATAAATCTTTAAGCCGCTTCTGGTTGCGCTTTCTCCGCGCAGTCACGCCTTGAATTTTCCACACCTCTTCTTCAGCTAATTTTTTAGAGAGCTTTTCCAGTTCACGGCGCTCTTGCTCAATTAAAATAGCTGACCATTCATCAAACGCGGCATAGCCCGCGTCATTGACCCGAACTTTACCGCGATCAATCCAAAAAGTTTTGTTAGAAATATTTCTTAAAAACTGCCGGTCATGGCTAATACAAATTAGCGCACCGCGATATTTATTAATCCAGCTTTCCAACCATTCAATAGTTGCAATGTCCAGGTGATTGGTTGGCTCATCAAGCAGAATTAAGCCAGCATTTTGCAAAAGACATTTGGCAATCATCGCCTTACGGAGCTGCCCGCCAGAAAGATTATTCAGCTCCCACTCGGGTTTCAGACCAATGGCCTGCAGCACTTGCTCAACTTCAAATTCTTTCTCCGATTCCACGTATTTGCCAACAGTCTGCTGCAAATCTTCATCAAATTGTTGCGGTAAATAAGCAATTTTCAAAGTTGGTAAATGCCAAAAATCACCTTTATCTTGCTCAACTTCTTTGTTCAACAATTTAAGTAAGGTACTTTTTCCTTCACCATTCTTGCCCACTAATGCCACTTTGTCGTGCTCATAAATGTGCAAATCTAAGTCATTAAATAATTCGCGATTGCCAAAGCCAAGGCAAATTTCTTTAAGACTTAAACTGGGCTTACTCATTATTTAAGCTCCAATCCGAGATGTTTTAAGGCACTGCTAAAGTAGTTCGGCAGGTCAGCACTGAACCGATAGAACTTATTATCCATAGTAAATTCCATCGAATAGGCATGTAAAAACAATCGATCGGCAACGAAATCGTACTTAATTTTTTTAAGATTATATTTATCATCTCCCACGATCGGGCAATCCAGTTGCGCAGCATGAATTCTTAACTGATGCGTCCGACCGGTAACTGGTTGCATCGCAACCAGTGCGAATTTATCCGCAGCGTGGTCAATCACCTGATAAGTTGAAATTGCCAACTTACCCTCGTCAGACGTACGCATCTTCTCATAACCGTCCTTAAATAACTTCTCAATTGAGGACTCTACTTTCCCGGTATATGGGCGCGGCAAGCCTTCAAGTAACGCAATATATGACTTGGTCATATCTTTGCTTTTGAATAACCACGCCAGCTTGGTTACAGTTTGATTGTTACGTGCGAGCACTAAGATCCCACTGGTTTCTTTATCAATACGGTGGACTAACTTCGGTTTGTTCTCAGAATCAAATTTCAAATAGTGAAGTAGACTATCCACACTGATGGTAATTTTACTCCCCCCCTGTACGGCAAGACCAGCTGGCTTATTGATCACGATGATATTCTCATCTTTAAATATCACACTATTTAAGAGATCTTCTTTGTATTTGTTGTTCAAAATATCCGAATTCTTTTGCTCCTTTAAGCTCGGCAACTCCGGAAAAGTTAAATTATCTGCTTCGTTTATTTTGGTAGAAACCTCAGCGCGCTTACCGTTAATTCTAATTAACCCTTTGCGCACAAGTTTGGCAATAATGCCAAACGGCGTTTCGGGGTGATGGCGTTTAAACCAACGATCCAGGCGAATTCCCGAGTCATCACTTAACACTGCTATTTGATTATGTTCTTTTTTCATGTAGTTTATTACTATGTCCCTTAAGATAAAAAATTTAGTTAACGAAGTCGATAGCTTACCAGATTACAAGGTTTTTGGCAAAGTTTCTGCAGTGAAAGGTCTATTACTTGAAGCAATCGGCATTTCTTACTTCACATCAGTGGGCAGTTTTTGCCATATTCGCTCGCGCTCGGGTGACACTATACGTGCCGAAGTTGTTGGGTTTCGTGACAATATCACCTTACTTATGGCCTTTGATAATCTCCTTGGCATCGGCACTGGTTGCGAAGTCGAAGTGGTGGCAAAAGACCAAGCAATTTACCCTTCACCCTCCTGGTTAGGGCGAGTAGTTAATGCTTTTGGCGAACCAATTGATGATAAAGGTGCCCTACACAAAGGCGACCAAGCCTATTTTTTGCACAGCCTAGCACCTCCCGCCAAAAAGCGTAGGCGCGTCGCTGGCAAGCTGGATATGGGAGTTCGCGCCGTCAATGCCTTTACCACCTGTTGTAAAGGGCAGCGCCTTGGCATTATGGCTGGCTCTGGCGTGGGTAAGTCGATGATGATGGCCATGTTCACCAAATTTGCCAATACCGACGTTAAAATTATTGGTTTAATTGGCGAAAGAGGACGCGAAGTTCAGGAATTTATTGAGGATTACTTAGGCGAAGAAGGGCTTAAGCATGCCGTAGTAGTGGTGGCAACTTCAGATGAAGCGGCGCTTGCGCGCAAGCAAGCTGCTTATTTGATGATGACCATTGCCGAATATTTTCGCGATCAGGGCAAAGAAGTATTAGCTATGATGGATAATGTGACGCGCTTTGCCATGGCGCAGCGCGAGATTGGCTTAGCTGCAGGCGAGCCCCCGACGACTAAAGGCTATACGCCATCAGTATTTGCCGAGCTCCCTCGGTTATTGGAGCGTTCGGGTCCTGGGCTTCCTGAACAGGGCGACATCACGGGGATTTTTGCCGTGCTCGTTGAAGGGGACGACACCAACGAACCCATCGCAGATGCCCTCCGGGCAATCCTTGACGGGCATATTGACCTTGACCGAGAGATTGCAGCGCGCGGGCGCTACCCCGCCATAAATATTATGAAAAGTGTCTCCCGCCTAATTCCGTCGTGCAATACTCCTGAGGAAAACGCACTCATCCTCAAAGCAAAAAAGTATTTGGCCACCTACGAAAATATGGCAGATATGGTGCGCATCGGCGCTTATAAAGCAGGTAGTGATCCTGAGGTCGATTTAGCGATTCGCTATTTCCCAGCGATTGAAAATTTCCTCGAGCAAGATTTCAAAACTCCCGATTCGCTAGAAAATGCCTATTTAAAGCTCGCCGCCGCGATTGATTTCAAGAATTAACTGATCTAAAAAGTGTGGTTTACTGTATCTTTATGACCGCTATATTTCTAGTCATAAATATGATTACCATAGGCAATAAAACATACCCTAATGAATCCTCTTGTTTACCTGCGCGGAGATGACATTTCCCTAGTTTGTCACCCTCGTGAACACGCTACTAGTATCCGGGATAAATTTTTGATAGCCGTTCTAAAATATAATCCAATACTATTGCTTTGCTTCATGGTGATGAAATAGGTTGTTTGCTGCGCAAACTATATAAGACAAAAAATGGCCTGCAATTCCCCCCCACGCCCTTCC
>JBIOER010000062.1:0-4765 GCA_044446225.1 Rickettsiales bacterium
GCATATTTACTGTGTGTGAAAATCGGGGTTTTTTGTCATAAAAACATCAAAGCTCTCCGCTGGAAAAAGAAGGATCGCTGTTACGAATATTCATTTTTTAGATACGGCCTGGATTGGCTAAAAGAGTGGTGTTTGAACAGAATAACCGAGTTAATCACCATCCTACACCGCATATTTCCTAGCTTGCAAGCCTAGTGTCGGGGAGTATGGATCAAGCTAGCAATGCACAAGGATTATTTTAATTATTTATCACAAATTCTACCAACCTATTAAAAATCATAGTTTTTAGCACAACTATAGAAACAAAGACGCGGTATTTTGAAGGACGGTGCTTCAAATATTTTGCTAGGCTCAGGTTTTGGCGCATTATTATTTGCTACGTCATGCGCTTGGGTGGGGGTAAATGTGGCATACGACTTAAGATTTGCAAAAGAATCCCAAAAATTATCCGCCATATCTTTATATGCCCATCCGGAAAACCAGCCGTTATTGCAAATTAGCCCGCTTATCTGCAATAAGCAGCGGCCGTATTAAACAGTATAGTTGAATTATATGAATGAAGAGTGGTGCCCAGAGCCGGAATCGAACCAGCGACACAAGGATTTTCAATCCTTTGCTCTACCGACTGAGCTACCTGGGCGCGGTAAAATGGTGACCCCTACGGGAATCGAACCCGTGTTCCCACCGTGAAAGGGTGGTGTCCTAACCGCTAGACGAAGGAGTCATAATACAAACCTGTATTAAGGTCATAACTGTTTACACTCTTATTGGGGCAAAATCAAGTAGAACTTGTAATTAAAAGCTAGATAATGCTATCATCAAAGTAAGACACATAGAAAGAGGACAGGTATGGCCGTTGACATGAATCTTCCGATACTAATCGTTGATGACTACAAAACAATGCTGCGCATTGTGCGCAATTTGCTCAATCAAATCGGCTTCACTAATATAGACGAAGCCACCGATGGTCAAACGGCATTGCAAAAAATGCAGGATCAGTCTTTCAAATTAATCATCAGCGACTGGAACATGGAGCCGATGTCTGGCATTGAGCTGCTCAAACTCACCCGCGCTAATGACAACTACAAGACCGTACCATTTATAATGGTGACCGCAGAAAGCAAAACCGAGAATGTAATGGCGGCACGCGATGCGGGCGCCAATAATTACATCGTTAAACCGTTTAATGCTCAAACACTAAAACAAAAACTAACTGCCGTGCTAGGAAACTTTTAATCCTTTTTTGGAGGGGATATGGGAAAGGACAAGGAAATACTATCAACGATTGAGGCTATTCGCAGTTCAAAGGGCTCCGCCTTAAGCTTTACCGATATGTACCAATTACTGGTAATTATCTTGAAATCTCTGCCCAATCCCGCTAACGACCCGGTGTTGGTCGAAGAGCTAAGGAACATCAAGAAAGATATCGATATCATCAAGGATGAAATCCAAGCTGATTCCACGGGAAGCGATACCTTTGACATCCTCCCGCTTGCAATTGCGGATCTGGGTGACGTTTATAAAACATGCGAGAGCTCTGCTGAGGGAATCCTCGACGCTACCGATCGCGCGCAGAAATTAATCGCCGAAGGGGCAGATAACGCAGCAATTCAAGAGCAATTAATGAAGGTTTATGAAAACTGCAACTTCCAGGATTTGACTGGGCAGCGCATCACCCGCGTGGTGAAAAACCTCGAGCGCTTTGAAAAAACTACGATGCGTGTATTTCGCGTGCTGTTGGGTAATGACTTAATCAACAAAACTGGCAAGCTGGAATACAACAACACCAACATGCTCAATGGCCCTGAGCTTATTAAAAATGCGCCATCGCAGGATGAAATCGACAAACTATTTGCGTAAAGCTAAGCACTCCATCGCAATCATTTTTTCTTCGTTACACTTGATAGTCAGAACCTTAAGCTTGCCTAAAAATTTAAGCTGCTTGAGGATTTTTTTGGTTAGCCAAAGGTTGTGCTCCGCAATGCCACCAGTAAATACCACCGCATCGATCCCCCCCAAAGAAACTGCCATCTGCGCAATACCTTGTGCAACCTTGAAGGCGTAGTAATCTAAAGCAAATTGACAATCTGGGGAATTGTCTTTAAGTAGAGTTCTTAGGTCGTTTGAAACGCCAGATAACCCTTTGAGTCCGGAATCAAATTCAAGCATGTGCTCAAATTGATCCAGCGCTAGCCCAAAGTTGCGCAACATGTAAATAAGTGCGCCGGTATCAATCGTCCCCGAGCGCGTGCCCATTGGCAGCCCGTCCAGGGCGGTCATACCCATGGTGGTATCATAACTTTTACCCTTTTGCATTGCGCATAAACTTGAGCCATTACCTAAATGCGCCGCAACCACTTTAGCGTTATAAAGCGGCTTAAACCTGACCTTTAAAAGCCTGGCAATCCAATTATAGGATAACCCATGAAAGCCATAGCGCCTAACTCCCGCCGCGCGGTATTTTTTAGGTAGGGCATAACTTTGCACCAGTGGAGCAATCGTGGTATGAAACGCGGTATCAAAACAGGCGATTTGTTTAGCGCGGGGGAATTCTTGGCCAAGAATTTCAATTGCCTCGATGTTATACGGTTGGTGTAGTGGCGCTAGCGGTATGAGTCTTTGTAACGCTTTAATCACTTTAGACGTTACCAAAACTGGCTTAGCAAAGCTTCCGCCGTGAACGACGCGGTGACCAATACAAACCACATTCCATAAATGCTCGTTAGACTGCAACCACTTGGCAATGTATTTAAGCCCATCACCCTTGATTACTTTGGCTTTTTTCCCATCGAGGCTAAACTCAGGTATTCCTTCCCTTACAGAAACGCTACCGCTTTCAAGCAACTTTAAATTTTTTTGCGCGGCAAAAATTGAAAACTTAATACTCGACGAGCCTACATTAACTGCCACAATGACATCAGGAATCATTTTATCGCTCCTTTACTCCTAGCATCTGATATGCGAATTGCCAAGGCAGTAGACATCAGCCGCGTTTTGACAGAATCCGAACGGCTAGTTATAACAATTGGCACCCGCGCACCAAGCACTACTCCCGCGGCATCGGAAAGCGTTAAAAATGTTAGCTGCTTAGCCACCATATTACCGGCATTAATATCTGGCATCAACAAAATGTCCGCGTCTCCTGCCACCAAAGATTTAATCCCCTTACTCTCCACCGCTTGCTTACTAATGGCTAAATCAAAGGCCAGTGGACCATCCAGAATAGCTCTTTTAATTTGATCGCGATCGGCCATTTTGCAAAGGGACGCCGCATCAATGGTTGCCTGCATTCTATCCGTGACTGTCTCTACCGCAGCAAGCACCGCCACTTTTGGCAGCCTGCCATCAATGGTGTTCACGATATGCCACAAATCAATCGCGTTACGACAGATATCAGCTTTTTCATTTAGTGTGGGGGAGATATTAATCGCCGCATCAGTAATAATTAGTGGCTTAGAGTAAGTCGGCACATCCATAAAGTAACAGTGGCTAATTCTGCGCTCGGTATGCAGACCTTTAGATTTCACTACCGCACCTAACAGTTCGTCAGTATGCAATTTACCTTTTTGGATGATTTGTACTTTCTTACTTACCGCGAGTTCAACCGCCATTTCTGCGGAGGCATGGCTATGCTCGGTATTGAGCAAGGTGTATTTGGAAATATCAATCCCTGCTTCATCGGCAGCTTTTTTAATTTTGTCTTCCGGGCCAATTAAAATTGGCGTGATCAAACCAAATTCGGTTGCTTCAAGCGCCGCCTTAAGTGTAAGGGCATCTGTGGGGTGCACAATAGCCGTTGGAACAGGGGGAAAGCCTTTGCATGAGTCAATCAGCTGCTGATAAAAATCATATTCATGCATAAAAATTTCAGGTAAATGCGGGCGCTTGACGGAGATTTTTTCAGTGGGCGCTAGTACCGTAGCATTCCCACTTACCACCACTTCCCCCAGTGAATTCACGCAAACGCACTCAAATACCACAATTGGTTTATTGAGTTTTTTTTCCTTAACTGTAACGGTAAAAACTACCGTTTCGTTAGGATGAATTGGGCGTTTGAACTCTAGTGCTTGGTTAAGATAAATCGTACCGATACCCGGCAAAATCGTCCCCAATACCGTTGAAATAATCGCCCCTGACCACATACCGTGGCCAATAATGCCGCCGAATTGGTGATCTCCGGCGTATTGTTTGTCCAGGTGCGCGGGGTTGATGTCCCCCGACATCACTGCAAATAGCTTGATATCATCTGGCGAGAGCGTCTTCGTCAGGCTGGCTGACTGACCAATTTTGAGCTCGTCAAATGGTACGTTAGTAATAAGTTGTTCGGTTTCCATGGAAATAATCCTCTGCCTTTATGCTATGCCTAAGGAATTTAAAAATCAAGCTGTGTGGGTTTTTTATGCGCCACTCAACATCCTCGCCCTGTTACGGTTTATTAATGTACATGACAAAATTCGCTCACTAGTGGGGGGAATGAAATTTAAAGTTTGTCGTCATAGCGAACGCGGGGACCCAGCTTGCATGCCGCATAAATTATGGATCTCCGCCTGCGCGAAGATGACATTTTTCTTGTTGAAAACGCGAGTAAAAATACTTCTGTCATACACGGTTGCGTTATCTTGATGACTTCTATATTTCTAGCAACGGGGAGACTTGAGAAAAGAATTTTTGTAGTTTTTATTGTGTGGGGGAATTTTACAAAAATTCTTTTCTCAAGTCATCAATTGTGGTTGCCGCAGGCAACAAAACTAAGAAAGCCCCCCGC
>JBIOER010000063.1:0-4152 GCA_044446225.1 Rickettsiales bacterium
ATGAGCTAAAAAACTATTTGCGAGTAGCCAAGAAGGCAAATCCTCAAGTTTTGTCATGTACATTAATAAATTCTTGATATGAATTAATTCTAATGGCATCGAAGGTAGTTTGTCCATCGCCATAGAAGATTTTAGTACAGCCTGCGTTATTTGCGCACAGCATGTCTACTTCGGTATCACCAACAAACCAAACGTCTGCGTCTGGCTTAATTTCTCCTAGAGCTAATTTAAGCGCAAGTAGAGATGGCTTATCCTCGGCTGCATCGGTAGAGCCAACGATTTTATTGAAATATTTATCGTAGCCATGAGCAGTGACTTCGTCACGAAGTACGGCGCCCTTTTTATTACTGAGAACTGCGGTGTAAATGCCCAGGGATTTTATGTGTTTGAGCATGTCCTCAACTCCAGCAAGGGGTTGGGGTATCTCTGAGGCGTAGACGTTGAGATATAAGTCATAATACAGTGCGCGAGCTTTGTCGGAGTCCGCACCAAATATTTTGGGAAAGGCATCTTTGGCAGAGAGGTGTACGGAATCTTTCATATCATGCAAAGTTAGCGGATCTTTTGCAAATGCCGCAAAGGTTTGGTTAGTGCATTTCATCATTTTCGTCCAGGCATCAACTAGTGTATTATCCCAATCAAAGACAATTGCTTTTGGCGTAGGTAATTTAGTTATCGTTTTGTTCAACATCTTTATCCTTGTTTGTAAGCTGTGTGGCCATTTCCTTAATTAATACGTAATTAACTTTTCCGGTTCCAAGTACGGGAATTTCATCAATATAGGCAATGATCTTAGGCACGAATAACTCAGTGAACCCTTGTGCTTTGGTAAACTTTAGTAGAGTTTCACGCGTAATATCCTTGTTAGTAGTGTAGAGAACTAAAGTCTCACCGCGGGTATCATGGGGAATATTTACTACTGCATGTGAATGTGCAGAATCCATTTTACCAATCAACTCCTCAATCATTGCTAGCGAAATCATTTCACCGCCAACTTTGGCAAAACGTTTTTCACGTCCCAAGATGGTAATATAACTATCGTTATCAATATCCACGATATCTCCGGTATCATACCAACCATTTACAAGCTTGCCGTTAATCTTGTAAGACGGTTTTTGCACCACGCCGGGTTTATCAGTCTTTAAGTAACCAAGCATAACGTTTGGCCCTTTGATGATTAGTTTGCCACCGCGCTCAATACCCTTCACTTTTTCAATGCGATATTCGATGTTTGGCAGTAATCTGCCCACAGTACCAGCTTTATAGTGCATAGGGGTGTTAACTGATACAACTGGTGATGCTTCTGTCGCGCCGTAACCTTCGAATATTCTGATACCGAATTTATCCATATAAGTTCTTCTGGTTTCATCTTTCAATTTCTCCGCGCCTGCAAATATATAGCGTACGCTGTAGAAATCATAAGGGTGGGCAAACTTAGCGTAACCGGCTAAAAAAGTATCGGTACCGCATAAAATTGTTGAGTTGGTCCCATAAACAATTTCTGGAATAATCCTATAGTGCAGTGGCGATGGATAGAAGAAAGTTCTCACGCCGCATAGCACTGGCATTATAAACCCAAGGGTTAAACCAAAAGAATGGAATAATGGCAGTGAATTAAATACTTTGTCAGCGGGGGTAAAGTCAACCCGCGATGAAGCTTGTCGGATGTTGGATTGAATGTTTGAATGGCTTAACACCACCCCTTTAGGTGTTCCTTCTGAGCCCGAAGTAAATAATATCACGGCAGCAGTATTTGGTTCAGGGATGGAATTATTATTATATTTTTTATAATAATATTTTGGGAAGAAACTAGTGTACAGAGCGGTTATTTTTTCAATGATACTTAACTTACCGCGCACGTCTTCAAGAAAAATTACATCAAGACCATTCTTAATAAATTCGTCAACGACGGCATAGAAATCAGCCTTATGCACAAATCTTCTTGAGGTGTAAATGGTTTTTATACCAGAAGATTCACAAGCGATGATCATGTTTTTAGTTCCGGTGGAGAAGTTCAACATGGCTGGAACTCTTCCAAAAGCATGACAGGCGAAAAAGATTACAGCAGAGCCTGCAGCGTTGGGTAAGAAGACTCCAACCCTTTCCCCATAGGAAGTCTTTTGCGCAATTTTCTTTCCTAATAAGAAGCTACCCATAATTAAGCGATTATAAGAGACTTTATTATAGTCAGCGTCCTCAACAATGGTGAATTTGCCTCCGAACTGGGCTTTAGTGTCAATTAATGACTCAAATAAAGTAGAGGTAGTTTCACTTCCTTTAAACATCATGTTCGACATGACATCATAAAGCATGTTACCGATGATTTGCCGGCGCTCTCTACCCACGATATGATCGGGAACATTAATTGTTTGTGGCTCCATAATCGTCACGGTGATTTTGGGGAAAAGTCGCAAGCGTAACTTACCATGCATTCGAGAAAATGGTGTGAATTGGACTCCATCAAGACGAATTGGTAGGAGCTTGGCGCCTGCTTTATCGGCAATTAAACCAGGACCTTCGTATATCTTCATCAGTGATCCGGTAACAGTTAACCTTCCTTCAGGGAAAATAACTACTGGATTATCTTCCTTAAGTTTTTCAATTAAAGACTTAACGGCCATGGGGTTGGTTGGATCAACGGGATAGGCTTTGAGATAGACTAAAAACGGCTTAAGCCACCATGATTTTGCAATCATCGTATCAACGGCGAATACTAATTTCTTAGGAAGGAATGCTCCGATAAGGGGAGGGTCTAAAAAAGATACGTGGTTGGCAATAATTAAAACACGATTGCCGGCTTTATGGAAATTCTCTATGCCTTTAACTTCGACACGGAATATAATTTTAAAGAAACTTTGAAAGATATTGCGGATAACAGTATCAGGCAGAATGCGGCAAATGTAGGCAGCGGTAAAAAAGTTAACAATGCCTAGTAACAAGATAATCTCAGAAACATTTACACCAATAAACAGTAAAGCCATAACTATTAGCGTTGCAGTAACCATGAAGAAAGCATTCAAAATGTTATTAGCCGCAATGATCCGCGAACGATGAGATTTTTTTGCCTTAATCTGTAAGAATGCATAAAGCGGTACAATATAAATCCCGCCGAAAAATGAGATAAAGAAAATTTCCACGCAGATTGCCAAGCCCTTTAAAGTGGAAAGGAAATAATGGATTCCGTGCAACCCAGCACTCGGTTGATAATGCGAGCTGGTGACCCATAACCCAAATACCATGAAAGTCATTAGCAAGATTGAGATCGGTACGTAATTAGTATCAATCTTGCCCTTGAGGAGCTTATTACAAAACATTGAGCCAAATGCAGTTCCCAGGGTGAAAAATGTAAGTAGCATAACCAATACGGAAGACTCACCCCCCAAAATAGTGCGAGTAAAGCTGGGTAGCTGTGACATAAATAACCCACCCACTAACCAAAACCAGGAGATTCCAAGGATCGCCAGGAAACACTCTTCATATTTTCTGGCATACGTAATACAGTCTAAACTCTCTCGGAAAAAATTATTCTTCATTACCTCGCGCTCGGTAGCAACTTCGGTTGATGGAATAAATAAACTTGAAACATACCCAACAATCGAAGCAAATAACATCAAAAAAGCTGCTGGGTGCAGGCTGTTGCCTGGGTTGCTAACCAGTATGTCGCCAAGAATAATACCGATTAATATACCAATAAACGTTCCTGCTTCAATTAACCCGTTCGCAACTAGCAGCTCATCCTTCTTAAGGTGGTCAGGGAGAATACTGTACTTGGCAGGACCGAAAAAAGCCGAGCTAATCCCTGCCAAAAATATAGCAATCAAAAGCATTGTATAGCTAGTGGTGTAAAAACCAATGATGCCAAAAATAGTGAAGAAAATAGTTATAAATTTAATCCACTGAATTAGTCGGGCTTTGTTATATAAATCTGCGAGCTTTCCTCCCGTTGCCGAAAATATCAAAAAGGGAACCATGTAAAGACCCAAAGCCATGGTGGTAATTACTGCGCGTAAAGTAGGGTCAAGATCAACAGCCCGATAAGTTAATAACGATACTAAAGCAGCTCTAATAAGGTTGTCGCTAAAAGCCCCAATGAACTGGGCAATAAAAATGGGGAGGAATCTTCTGGTAGATAATAATTGAGTGATCATAATC
>JBIOER010000064.1:0-3854 GCA_044446225.1 Rickettsiales bacterium
ATATACGAACGCAAACCTACTTCTGTTATTTTTTGATATTTGTCCTTGCAAAACAGGATGAGTCCATATACGTCTATTGCTGTATCATAAAGAGGATTATTTCCTCTTGCATAAACATATGAGGAATACATACTCGCGACTAGAAAAGCAAACACTAGGGGTACAAATGGATATAGAACTAAAACATACTGCCTAAACATCTAATTTTTACTCACAGATTAACTTCATCTGAGTTAACACTATAAGCCCATAAATTGTCATTTTCTATGCGGATTTGGTAAGATAAAGTAAAATTATGCAAAGAGGGAAATAAATATGGCAATTATCACAGCATTATTGATGGGAACTCCTTCTTTACGTGAAGTTTCTCTGCCTATACAACCAACCGATTTTGGTTCGCCGTGGCTACTGGAACTGGTGCAAAATTTATCCGATACACAAGCGCATTATGGTGGAGTCGGCATTGCCGCTCCTCAAATTGGGGTTAATAAGCGCGTGATTCTATTCGGCTTTGAACACACTGAACGCTACAAAGATATAGAGCCGGTACCTATAACACTCTTATGCAATCCAGAGATTAAAATTATTGATCCAGAAGAAATCACGATGTATGAGGGATGTTTAAGTTTAGCCAATTTGCGCGGGCCCGTCTCTAGACCCAAAGCCATTGCCTACTCTGGCTTCGATCAATTTGGCAATAAAATTTCTAGGCAAGTAAGTGATTTTCATGCACGGCTAGTCCAACATGAAATTGATCACCTGGATGGCGTTTTATTGATTGATCGAGTTAAAGATACCCGCACCTTAGGCTTCCGCGAAGAACTCATTGCTGCAGGGCTTAGCTAAGAGAATCTATGAAATTCACAATTAACTCCATAAATTCCTTAGGTTTTTCACGCTGGAACATATGACCGCAGTCTTCCATAATTGCAAATTGCGCCTGCGGAATTTTACCATGTATAAACTGTTGATGTTTTAACATAACAAGTAAATCTTCGCTGCCGCCGATAACTAAGGTTGGGCATTTTATATTTGATAATTGCTGCCTAACGTCAAATGTTTCTAATGCTTTGACCTGTCCTACAAATCCAGCGTAACTTTGTGGATCTGGCTCATGTAACATTCGTGCCACTTCTGCTTGTACATTATCTTTATTTTCTAAGAAACTACTAGCAAAAAGCCAAGGTAATATATTTTCAATTATTAACTCTATATTTACCGCTGCATCCGTCAGTTTAATCGTTCCATTAGTTTGCATTATTAAGGTTTGGGGCATTTTTGCAGCAGCCCCAACAATAACAGCTGCTTTTACTTTTTCAGGATGGTCTATACAGAGTTTTTGCAGTATACAGCCTCCCATGGAATGGCCAACCATATAAGCAGAATCGATACCTATGGCATTCATCAGTTGTGCAATATCCTCTGCCATTTGGTCTATAGTATAGTGCCTATTCGGTTGGGTACTTTTACCAACCCCGCGATTGTCAGGTAAAATAAGATTAAAGCGTTGGGCTAAATCTTCAGTTATTTTTTCCCAGATGGTGTGATTTGAACTTAATCCACCTATGAGTATTAACGGCTCGCCTTGCCCTAGTTGTTCATAAAAAAACGTAATATTGTTAACATTTATATATGGCATATTCATCACCCAAATTTAGTGCTTATGATTTTAGCAATGCGTTCTCCAGACTCAACCGCCGCTTCCATAGTGCCAATTTCAGATAGTAGTGTAGTATGTTCGCCAATAAAGAAAACTCGATCATTCGCTGGCATAAACATTTCTTTTATTGGGATGTTTTTATAAGTCCTGGTTTGAGCCAATTTAGTACCTAAGGCAACATTATAAGTAGAATATGAACCCTTTGCATAAGCATCGCCCACCCATGACTTAGCCACGGGGCAGTTGTACTGTTTGAATGGTGTATCCTCAGCATCAACCGGTGGTAGCTCATTAAACTCTGCACCTGTATAAGCCTGTTTAAGAATAGATAATTGTTTAGAAAATTGATCTTTGATACGGGAAGTGCCATCATCATTAATAAAATACATATTCAACAACTTTTGATCCCCATTGAAAAAAGTAACCATTTCATCGGTGATAATACTATTACATGTTTTTTTTGCATATTGTATTGGGATGAGAATTTTTGAGTTTTCACCATAGCTGATGCTTTTAATCATATTTAACTGCTGTTCACTAATAACATTATCATCGAAAGTTATATCGTTATAAGTTAGCGCAGGTATAGCTAGAATTAATTTATCACAAACAACTATGGAACCATCTCGAAATTTGAGAACTATTTTATTATCATTTTTAGAGACTGCATGTAAAATTTTATTTAGCTTTATTCGATTTCCTAAATGTTTAGAAAGTGTAAGAGGCAACATAGCATTTCCATTTTTAAGACTTTGCATATGTAGCTGGGGTGTAAAATTTGATGCCTGATGTGCTTCAGATAAGCCACCTAATAGCATATATTTCAAAGTTGCTAGGTTATGACAAATAGAAAGTGAGGTGGGTGGACTGCCTTCATAAGCCGTTAGCCTTATTGTGCATATACGTTTTAACGCCGAGTCTTCAGGAAAGATATGATCCAAAACTTCTTGCATGGAATTGTCAGTCTTACTTACTCTATCCAGTTGCTGGTCTAAATCACTCGTTAAATTAAAATTCTTTAGCAATTTTTGTGCATCTATGAAGTTTTGCCCGTCATAAAAGAGTGAATTAAAATCGGTATAATTCTCTAGCAAGTCTAACCCTTGTTCGGCTGCAAGTGTGAGGAAATTTTTTGCTACTCCGCCATCGGAAATATTCTGTCCACCGAGCTCCGCAATAGAGTACGCACCCTCAAAATTTTTTATATAGGCCGTATGCACTCGCCCCCCGACGCGCGAGGACGTGCCTCATATACTTCAACCTCATAACCGTTTTGATAGAGTCGATAGGCTGCTGTTAAACCGGCTAATCCCGCGCCGACCACAACCATTTTTGATTTTCCCTGTTCTGATAACTGATAACTCATTTTTTGCTTGATTTTTTAGATGTGACACATCTTATTATCTCACTACTTGTCCATGGAATCCAGGCAATATGCTTCTGACTGATCTACAATTTTATACTATCAATGCTAAGGTAACAGACATAAAAAAACCCCAGTTACTTTCATAACTGGGGTTTCGGGATAAAATGCCTGGCAGTGTCCTACTTTCACATGGCGTAAACACCACACTATCATCGGCGCTAAGTCGTTTCACTTCTGAGTTCGAGATGGGATCAGGTGGTTCCAACTTGCTATGGCCGCCAGACAAAGGTTAAAACCTTTGCTAACAACGTGAACAATCACGTCTAAACAATTTAAGCAAAAAATGTAAGTTCGAAATAGTTTAAGCACTTTTCCTAGAGAAGTATAATAACTAGCCAATCATTTTGGTGTTATATGATCAAGCCTCACGGTCAATTAGTACAAGTTAGCTCAACGCATTACTGCGCTTACACACCTTGCCTATCAACGTTGTAGTCTTCAACGGACCTTTAGAGACTTCACGAGTCTAGGGAGATCTCATCTTGAGGTGGGCTTCCCGCTTAGATGCTTTCAGCGGTTATCCCGTCCGTACTTAGCTACCCGGCAATGCCACTGGCGTGACAACCGGAACACCAGAGGTACGTTCACTCCGGTCCTCTCGTACTAGGAGCAACTCCTCTCAAATCTCCAGCGCCCACGGCAGATAGGAACCGAACTGTCTCACGACGTTCTGAACCCAGCTCGCGTACCACTTTAAATGGCGAACAGCCATACCCTTGGGACCGGCTACAGCCCCAGGATGTGATGAGCCGACATCGAGGTGCCAAA
>JBIOER010000065.1:0-3707 GCA_044446225.1 Rickettsiales bacterium
ATAGTATTGTCGGTCATACCAAAACCGCTTTTCATCCAGCCAAATGAAAGTATGTCATTTTGCGTAATAAGTGGAATAAAGGATTGAAAAGTTGCTTGAGATAGTGTATGTAAGGATGGGGTGTTAATCTAGTGTTTGACATTTATCGTTTCAAACTTCGTAAAAATCTGCTAGTTTTTCTAAGTAATTTTTCGTAACCCCTTGCAAAAAACATTTATTAAATTGTTGATGATTATGCTGTGTATCGGCTTTACCCAAGCTGATTGCTATGGTGCCACGGGTGCAAAGAAAATTAAGAAACATAAATCCGCACTAACTAAACAACTTAAAAAGAAGAAAATTAAGCAACCAGAGGTTGTAGCGGCGGCACCGGTACCGGTGCCAGAAGAAAAAAAGGTAGAGGAGGCTCCTAAAGTTGAACAAGCAGATTTTAACGTAATTAACATAGCATTTACTGAAGATGTTCCAGCAGCTGCCTTTATAAGGGGTGGGCATTTTTGGTTGGTGTTTGGGAAAAACGTTGATGTTGATGCCAGTAAAATTACGCATTCTGTGTTTAAGGGGTTTCAAGTGGCCGAGAAGACAGATCATTACACGACCCTGGTCTCTGAACTTGACGAAAAGGTGGATCCATTGCCAACATTTGTTCTATTCCGTAAGGATTTTAATTGGGTGCTTGAGGTTACTAAAACACCGATAAAACCGAAGGAAAGTCGGGTTATATCCCGTCCACTTGCTGCGCCTTTTCCTAGTGTGGATATTGAAATTGAAGAAGTGGCCAAAGAAGCGATTACGATAACTGATACCTACGTGGGCGACTCTTTGATTATCTTGCCGTTTACAGATAACGCTTCTGCGATTTTAAATGACTATAGATTCATTGATTTTGATATCTTGCCGTCCATTCAAGGGATTGTGATACAGCCGTTCAGCGACTCTTTTGTAGTAAGGGCGGAAGATAAAAAATACACGATAGTTAGTTCAGCAGGTTTAAATATCGCATCAAGAGTTTACCAAAAAAGTGCGGATAAATTTGCCACAAAATCGAGTAATATTTTGCTCGATGATTTCGTGCAAGATTACAACACTATCTTGAGTGTGAAAAGTTATGAAGTAACCGATGGAACCTTTAACGAAAAATTACTGCGTTTAAAAAATAAACTTAGTAAAACTTATGATCGCACCTTGCGTAGCAAGTTGATGACCAATTGGGCGATGTTATATTTGGCTAATGGATTTTATACAGAAGGTTTGATAGTAACGAGGCTGTTGCGTCAGGAAGATCCTGAGTTTGCTAGCTCTTATCAGTTCCAAGTAATTGAAGTGGCTTTACAGTTTATGGATGATAATTACCTCGTGGCTTATGAACTAGCCAGAAAAATAGATGTGCTGGGAGTGCCAGTGAATCTCCGCAAAGAGGCAAGGTTTTGGCAAGCAATTACTGCCTTTATGGTGAGTGATGCTAATGATTATCTTTATCGCATTGATCCAATTAGCCTCTATTCCGAAAAAGGAAATAATTTTTTATCGCAGTATAATGATGGCATGCTGCTGGAGCTTGGTATTGCGATATCGATCAATAAAATTGCGCAAAAGCAATTTAACGAAGCGCAAGTAGTGATTAAAAATTTACAAAGTTTAAATGTTACTCGGCACAACAAAAACCGTGTCTACTCAATCACTGCGCAATACTTTGCAGCAATTGACAAAAATAATGAAGCACTGGAAGCCTGGGATAAGTGCGCAGCAGATTATACCGACTTGCTCAATCGGGTTAAATGTCGTTACGATCGTGCGAATTTCTTGAAATCAACTAAACGTATGGATGATGATAAATACATAGAAGAGTTAGAGCATCTTTCAATCATGTGGCGCGGCGATGAAATGGAAATCGGCATTCTCAGAGATTTGGGAGATACTTATTACGAAATGAAGCAGTATGATGCAGCTTTACGTTCTTGGAATGTAATTGTTACCTACTACCCATACTCACCTGATTCGCTACATCTCTCAAGGAGGATGGGCGAGACCTTTACAAATTTCTTTGTTGGTGGCAAGGATGATGAAATTTCTCATCTTAAGGCGCTGGCAATATTCTATGAATTTGAAAAACTAGTACCAATTGGTGAATTGGGTGATGCAGTAGTGCTAAAATTTGCCGACCATCTGATTGCACTTGATTTATTGGATCGCGCAGCGGCAATTTTAAGCCACCAAGTGCAAAACCGTTTAAAAGGGTACCGCAAAGAAGAAGCTATAAATAAATTGGCCGAAGTTTATTTGAAGAATGATGATGCTCGCCTTGCTATAGATATAATGAGAGGAGGGGAGAGCTATACAATCTTGCCTGACCACATTGGTAATAAGCGCAAGTACTTGTTGGCACAAGCGTATTTTGAGAATTTGGAGCCTAAAAATGCTTTGGAAATTTTGCAAGGTGATTACTCAAAAGAAGCTGATGATATAAAGTCTGAAATCTATTGGGCAAAAAAAGATTGGGTTGATTTTAATAAATTTGCTGAGCCGCGAATTTACGAAATCAGAGATGCTAACGACGTTTTAAGCGACGAAGATGCAGCCAGAGTGCTTAAGCTGCAAATATCATATTTAACCTCAGATAATTACGATTTGATGGAATCGCTTTACAAAGATTTCGCGCCACGCATGCCGCAAGGCAAACGCAATACTAAAATCTTTGAAACTATCGCCGATAGCTGGCGAAATATTTCGTCAGGCAGTCGTGAAGAAATTAGCAGCAATATTCAAACCATCAAAACGATGGTTGATGATATGATTAAAATCATCTCCCCAACTACTGTGAAAAAATAGTTATCACATTGACTTCTAAGGATAGTGGCTATATATCTGCCGTCTCTAATGAGAGTAGTTTTAATGCAAAATAATTTACTAGGTGAGACCCAATATCAAGCCAAAAGGTATCTGGATGCTTCTATTTCCTTTGCTAGTGCTATTGCAAGTGATGCGACGAATCCAATATTTCATCGCAACTACGCAGCAGCATTATTTATGCAGGGTATGTATGGAGAAGCTGCGAAGGGTTATATTAAAGCAGCTGAGCTAGACCCGAACAATTCAACTTATTTAAGTAATGCGGGTTGGTGTTTTTATCAAGGAAAAGACTACCCTAGTGCTTGTAGTCATTTAGAAAGGGCTTGTGCGCTTGCCTCTGACGTGGCCAGCTATAGGAGTGACCTGGGGGCAATATATTTAGCCCTAGGAGATTTTGCCAGGGCCAGAGCCTGCTGCGAAACTGCGTATAAATTAGCAAACAACCCTATGTATATGACGAATTTAGAATACGTAAACCAGCGTGAGGAAGCAGCTCTTTATGCTCGGTTTGGTGAGCAAATACTTGCCTCTGTGCTGAATGACAGTGACTACCGTGAAAATGATCGGTCGAATTCTAAGTAAGAGCTGCACTAGTGTCCGGGAAAATTATTGAAGCCTGTGCTATGAGCAATACAGTGCTTTTGATGCAGCTAAAATGAGAGGTAGGATAACTTGAAAATTAACTAGTTTAAAAGTGCAGTTTGCGTCATCTAAACGACTTCTATATTTCTAGCAACGGGGAGACTTGAGAAAAGAATTTTTGTAGTTTTTATTGTGTGGGGGAATTTTACAAAAATTCTTTTCTCAAGTCATCAATTGTGGTTGCCGCAGGCAACAAAACTAAGAAAGCCCCCCGC
>JBIOER010000066.1:0-3511 GCA_044446225.1 Rickettsiales bacterium
AAAATTCTTTTCTCAAGTCTCCAAATTGCCAGAAATAGAAAAGTCATAAAGATGACCCAAATTGCACTTTTTAGACCAGTTAATTTTCAAGTTAACCCAACTCTCATTTAGGCTGAACCAAAAGCTATCTATTACTCATAACATATGGCTCAATATTTATCCCGGACATAATTAGTGGGGCAATAAAAAAACATTACAGAGCGAGCGCAACCTCTGCGTCTAGCTTACGCTTTTTGTCGGCATGGCTGACTTCTTCATCACGGCAAGCAACGCTCAAATCACTCCTAACCGCTGCGGCAGTGGCAGCGTTAAGCTCAGCTGGCTTAATTTTAAAGAGGAAATCTGGATCTACCCTTTTAACATGCGGATAATGTAACCCGCCCCTTTTCCCACTAGTAACCTGGATTTCTTTTTGATCTGGGTCATCAACAGATGGCCTTAAGATTTGCGCGGTGAGATTTCCAGTCGTTCCCTGCTCATTGAAAAATCTCACGGCAACGTTTTCAGAGAAACGCAGCTTTCTTCCATCGCCAACTTCTTCTTCAGTTTCAGAGGAAGTTACCGACCTATCCTCACCTTCTAAACCATCAATCACATCAAAATAACTTTGAACTTCTTCCTCTTGTGCATCACTAAGCTCCATTAAAAGTGAGTTCGAAACGATAACGTTATGCAAATTATCATGGATGATATAAACAGCTTCAAACCTTTCTTCTAAATCTTCATCCCAAGCTAATTCAGTCATGAAATCAAATATTGGTTCAACTATCCGTTTGAGATTTTCACCCTCTAAGTTCGCAGCGTTAGCTTTAGCAAGTAATAAATTTGCATTAGTAGCTACATTGATTACCAACTGCTTAACACATTCATCACTCGGCCTTTCAAAGCCAGCTACTTTATACCTTAATCCCATTAAGAACTGAGTCTCAGTTAAAAAATAGCTAATTGCATTATCACATGTTGGATCATGAAAGTCAGACACGTTCCTAATCACATCCACTTTATTTTTATGCTGCGGACCAATTGACAGTACCGCGTTGATGATAGAATTGGCGTGTTTTAGCTCTGTATAAACCCCGCAGAAATGTTCAAATATAGCTGGATTGTTATAAAGCACTTCAATAAACTTTGTCACTAGTAGCTTTAACCCTTCTAAGCATACCTTTAAATCATCTTGCTGCTTTTTAACTAATTGCTCCAATTCAATTTGCACATACTTTGAAATACTCACCGTTAATAGAAAGGCACTTAAGATATCAAGATCATTAGTTGGTATAAAGCTAGATCGAGGAAACTTCTCCTCATCAAGGGAGTAACCTATATGATTTTTGAAATTATCAATTACAGCATTGTTAATTCTGGCCACTGGATAATACCTACTAATATGAAGCGACAGTGAATCATTTACAGTTAGCCCCCAGTATACCCGGTCTGCGATACCATCAAATTCATCCTTGGTAAGACTTACGACAAACTCTTCTTCCAACTTATCCCCTAAATTGGCAATGTAATTTGCGTGTTTAACCACCTCATTTACCACCAGCTTCATCTTTTGCTCGTCAATTACTGACTTAAACACTTCAGCTTTCTGTTCAAAAAACGTAACTGCTTCTTGATACTCTTTATTGTCTTCAACATCTGATAGTCGCATTGATCCCCTTCGCTAAAAAATGGATTATACACCTCATTTACCGCCTAATCAATGAATTCCCATCGTTAAGAGCTATTACCCCACAACTAACAAACCAATCGCAAAAATATGCGCCTTATCAAAATGGTTAACGACACTATCCGAAGAATGTTAGAGTTTGTTAATTTCGAGCTATTGCAGGCATATGATCATTTAATCCATTCATTAATACGAACATTTTTACCACCAACGAGCTGGCGAAGCTCGCCCCTAGCTCTAAGCCTGGCTGCACAAGCGCTATAGCCGTATTTGCAACCGATGTAATCCCAATAGCTTCAGCAGAAATAAACACTGCCTTACCGAACAATTCAGGCATGAAATTAGGCGCTACAGCTGAAATATCTGCTAGTTGTTGCTTTATTTGCGGAATACATAGCCCCACCATAGAAACACCGGCCTGTTTAGCCACACTCTTTAATAGATAATGGGCAGCTGATTGCTCATTACCTGGCATATACCTAAAATCAATCGCGACCTTCACCGCAGTTTGCAGTATCACTTTTGTAATATCATCTACACCTATAAGCTGTTTAACCGCCTCATCAGCAACCGTACTCATAAATGCGCGGTCTACGATACTCAACACCTGAACTAATTCATATTTATACAATGACGAGAATGCGGCCACACAATTAATTGATGCAGTGGCAATTAGTTCAGCAGTTTTTTCAGAAACCAAAGGCAAACCAGAGTTATTAATTTGATATTTCAAAGAGTTATAAGCACAGTAATAAAGCGCATATCTTACTGCAATGGTCATTGCCGAAACAAATATCGTATCTTTGTTTTCTTCAACTTTCTTGTGTACAAATACTTGAACCCTCTTTACTAAACCCCTCTCCTTCTCTACTTCAACAATCTTGGCAGCAAGCCCAACATTTAGAATACGCTCCCTTCGTTTTCTAAAACCCGTGTTTATAACCCTAAGCGGCTCGAAGCGCATTATTCATCTACCAATCAATTTGGATTGCATTATACCCATGCACCAGGCGATTTCAAAACTAAATTCTATAATAGCGCTTGAAAAGATCCTAAATATGGTGTAAGTTCCATCCAAGATTTATAAAAGGTTACCAAATGAAAATTTTATCATCACTAAAATCAGCTAAGAAAAGAGATAAGAACTGCCAGCTAGTGCGCAGAAAAGGTCGTGTTTTCATCATCAATAAAAAGAACCCTCGGTTCAAAGCTAAACAAGCTTAATTAAACCCTGGAAACTAAGCCTAACTTGCGCTACTATGGTTTCCGATGAGACAAGTTGCAGATAGAATCAGGAATGCCCTACCCGCCTCACAAGTAATTGGACGGAAGGTTTCGCTTAAGCAAAAAAGCAATCAAGCATTTGTTGGGCTTTGCCCGTTCCACGCCGAAAAGACCCCCTCCTTTACCGTAAATAATGAAAAGCAATTCTACCACTGCTTCGGTTGTGGTGTTACTGGCGACATCTTTAAATTCACCATGGAAAACGAAGGACTTTCCTTCAAAGAAGCCTTAGAGCAGCTTGCCAACGAAGCGGGTATTGAACTCCCCAAATACACACCCAAACAAATCGACGAAGAAAAACGTATTACTGGCATATACGAGATCTTCCAAACCGCAACTGATTACTACCACAAGTCTTTATATGAGAAGGTTGGCAAACACGCTCTTGACTATCTAAAGCACCGTGGCCTAAGCCAAGAGCTAATCAAAGAGTATCAACTAGGCTACGCTTCAGATAATCAAAATGAACTGGCGACCTTACTGAGGAAAAAATTCTCCGATAGAGAAATAGTTGAATCAACCGTGATGATGGAAGGTAAAGGGCTATACAACATGTTC
>JBIOER010000067.1:0-3446 GCA_044446225.1 Rickettsiales bacterium
TATCATGGCTAAATGCAGAATTTCTGCGGGTGTAGCTTAGTGGTAAAGCTCCAGCCTTCCAAGCTGGCTATGTCGGTTCGATTCCGATCACCCGCTCCATAAACTTGATTTAATTAGGAGTAATAAAAAATGGCAAGAGAGAAGTACGTAAGAAATAAGCCGCACGTTAACGTAGGAACAATCGGTCACGTCGATCATGGTAAAACTACGCTTACGGCAGCGATCACTAAATATTTTAGTAAAAACTTTGTAGCTTACGATCAAATCGATAAAGCTCCCGAAGAAAAAGAGCGTGGTATTACAATCAATACCGCACACGTTGAATATGAAACCGACACTCGTCACTATGGTCACGTTGACTGTCCGGGTCACGCCGACTATGTAAAAAACATGATCACCGGTGCTGCGCAAATGGATGGCGGTATTCTTGTTGTATCTGCAGCAGATGGACCAATGCCACAAACTCGCGAACACATTCTACTTGCTCGTCAGGTTGGTGTTCCGGCGCTTGTTGTATTCTTAAACAAAGTTGACATGGTTGACGACAAAGATCTTCTTGATCTAGTTGAAATGGAAGTGCGTGAACTACTAACCAGCTATGGTTTCCCTGGCGATACCATTCCGGTAATAAAAGGATCAGCACTTGCAGCAATTGAAGGAAAACCTGAAGGTGAAGCGGCAATCAGAGAACTAATGAAAGCAGTTGACGAAGCAATTCCTCTTCCTGCCCGCCCACTTGATAAACCATTCCTAATGCCAATTGAAGACGTGTTCTCGATTTCAGGACGCGGAACAGTAGCAACTGGACGTATTGAGCAAGGAAAAATTAAAGTTGGTGAAGAAATAGAGATCGTTGGCTTCCGCCCGACCGCAAAAACAATCTGCACCGGCGTAGAAATGTTCCGTAAAGAACTTGACGAAGGACAAGCCGGCGATAACGTTGGTCTACTACTTCGTGGTGTTGATAAAGAGGCGATTGAACGCGGTCAAGTACTTGCGGCTAACGGTTCGATTACTCCACACAAAAAGTTTAAAGCAGAAGTGTACGTACTAACTAAAGAAGAAGGTGGACGTCACACTCCATTCTTTAGCAACTACCGTCCACAATTTTACTTCAGAACAACCGACGTAACCGGCTCACTAACCCTGGATTCAGGAGTTGAAATGATTATGCCGGGCGACAACACAACAATCACTGTTGAGTTGTTAACCCCAATTGCAATGGACAAAGGCCTGAAATTTGCTATCCGTGAAGGTGGCAGAACAGTAGGTGCTGGCGTTGTTGCGGAGATTATTGAGTAGGAACTATGACAGCACACCAACAAATAGTACTAAAACTAGAAGGGTTCGATCATAGAGTACTTGATCAATCAGTTAAGGATATCGTTCATACAGTAAAAAGAACTGGCGCCGAAGTTAGAGGGCCAATTCCTATGCCACGTAAGATCCAAAGATTTACAGTTAACAGATCTTCACACATCGATAAGAAATCTCGTGAACAATTTGAAATCAGACATCATACGCGCTTAATGTTTATCGATCCGTCTCCCCAGACAATCGATGCACTTATGAAGTTAGATCTTCCTTCTGGCGTTGAAGTGAAAATTAAACTTAATGGTGGAGCCGAGTAATGAAAGTTTCGAGAAGAACAGGTTTGATCGGTAAAAAAGTTGGAATGACGCAAGCGTTCAACAAACTTGGTGAAGCAATTGCAGTTACTTTAATTGATATTAAAGGAAACGTAGTTGTTGAACACAAAACCGAAGATAAAAATGGTTACAGCGCACTACTAGTAGGCTATTCTGATGTTAAAGAAAAAGCTTTAACCAAACCGGTTAAAGGATTATTCGCTAAGAAGAAGATTGCTCTTAAAAGGCACCTTAAAGAATTTAGAATTTCTGATAACGCATTTGTAGCGGTTGGAGCTGAGTTAGATATAACTCACTTCATTCCCACTCAAAACGTTGACGTTCAAGCGCTAAGCATTGGTAAAGGTTTTGCCGGTGTAATGAAACGCCACAACTTTAGAGGTTTAGAAGCTTCCCATGGTGTGTCGGTTTCCCATAGATCACACGGTTCTACCGGTCAACGTCAAGATCCGGGTCGTGTTTTTAAAGGCAAAAAAATGGCAGGACATTTAGGTCAAGAAACTACTACTATTCAAAACATCCAAGTATTCGAAGTTGATCATGAATTAGGCATTATTGCCCTTTATGGTTCGGTACCTGGTAAACGTGGAACAATAGTATATATAAGTGATGCTGCTAAAACGGCGCTTCCGCTTGAAGCAAAGTTCCCGGCAGCAATTATCGAAACAAACAAGGCACAGGCTGAACCAGCTCCTGTCGTTGCTGAAGTAATACCAGCACCGGCCGTAATGGAAACACCTGAAGCAAAAGTTGAGTAATTATTATGAAAGCAGCAGTATATAGTTTTAGCGATTTCAAAGAGGTGGGCAAAGTTGACCTCAATGAAACTGTGTTTGGTGAAGAATACCGGGCAGACATCTTATCACGAGTTGTGCACTGGCAACAAGCCAAAGCAAGATCTGGCTGCCACAAAACCATGCATCGCGGTGAAGTTTCCGGTTCTACCAGAAAGATTTACAAACAAAAAGGAACCGGGCAAGCGCGTCACGGTTCGATCAAAGCTCCAATATTTGTCGGCGGCGGTATAGTATTTGGACCAGTTGTTCGCGACCATGGCTATAAGTTAAACAAAAAGATTGTTAATTTAGGCCTAAAAGTAGCTTTATCCTTGAAACAAAAGCAAAATTCTTTTATAGTCCTCGACCAGGCAGAGTCAAAAACTGCAAAAACTTCTGAGTTAAAGTCTAAACTTCAAACCCTTGAAGCTAAATCAGTACTGATTATTGACTCGGAAATTAATATTAACACGAAGCTTTCATGCGGAAATCTTCACAATATAAATGTTCTTCCGACTAAAGGTTTGAACGTTGTAGATATTCTTAAGCATGAAAAAGTTGCAGTCACTAAAGCTGCACTTAAGGAAATTGAGGAGAGGCTAGCATGCTAAAGGGAAAACATTGTGATATTATTCTATCACCCATCTTCACCGAGAAGATGACCAATATGGCAGACAAAGCCAAGTACGCATTTAAAATTGCTGCTAAAGCAAACAAAAAGGAAGTTAAAGAAGCCGTAGAAGCTATTTTCTCTACTAAAGTAGCTAGTGTAAACATTCTTAACCGTCCGGCAAAAAATAGAATTTTTAAAGGTAAGAGAGGCAAAACTTCTTCCCTTAAAAAAGCGATTGTTACCTTAGAAAAAGGTAAAACACTAGATTTAGTAAGCGGAGCATAAGCAAATGGCATTAAAGCAATATAGCGCAGCAACACCTAGCCAGAGGCACTTGATCTCCATAGATCGCTCTGAACTGTGGAAAGGTAAGCCGGAGAAGTCCCTATCAAAAGGATTATCCAGAAA
>JBIOER010000068.1:0-3326 GCA_044446225.1 Rickettsiales bacterium
ATTCCCACCTGCGTGGGAATGACATTTTTTGAGTTTGTCGTCCTCGCGGCGGCGGGGACCCATCTTTGATGCAAGCCGCATCATGGACACCTGCTAGATGCAGGGGAACTACCGTAGATAGAATGGGGAACCTTTGTTTACCTGCGCAGGCAGGTATCCAGGTTTTATGCGGGCTGCAAGGCTTCCCCCACGCTTGCTAGATGAGCTAAAAAACTATTTGCGAGTAGCCAAGAAGACAAATCCTCAAGTTTTGTCATGGACCTTAACATTACTTTAACATTTATATGTTATGCTGCGCATATAACAACCACCAAGCAGATTAAATGAACAATATATTAGTAGCCGCTGATTCCTCATCCAACAATGAACCGACTACTTTCATGGACTACTGCTATTCATTTAATGACGTACCAGCTACTACACCTCCCCCTAACTTCGAGTTTAATAGTGCGCATATTACCCTTCTTGATATCTATCATCAGTTTAATCATCCATTAGTTGCTATTGTTGATTTTCAGGACGAGCAAGATTTGAGATACAATCATGATAAAGCCGTTATAATTAGCCGCCCAAACCTTGAAAATCTCCCCTCTGATTCAGCAAGTGCTATTACAGAAACTGTGAATGAATTTAATTCTTATAACTATACAAAGAATATGGCCTTATTGCTTGTTGACTTTGCCACCTCAGATCTAGCAAAAGCAGTATTTGTATTTGGTTCGCTATACTACGCACCGATTTTAACTTGCACCTCACTTGCTGTTACTTACATCGATGAGCACTATAAGCTAAGCGCTTTACTGGATGAACTTTTTGAATTATCTATCCAATCAGTTATTCTTGTCAATAAAGGACAAACTATACTAGCTCACGGTCTTAGCCTCGGACTTCAATTTTATTCACAGAAATCTTTTTGCGACTTGATTAAATTCACCAGTAAGCAATCTAAATTATTCGAAAGCACGGCTGGCAAACTACTTCTGTATTCAGCTGTCATTCCATTAATTAAAATTAACACGAGAGAAATTTTAGACCAAGTTAGAAATATTGATTTTACAGATGAATCACCAAAGTTTATTGTCACCAATATTACTGACGTAGAAACCAAGCTGAAAAACAAGGCTCAACTTGCCTTTGGTGGAGTCTTGAAATTTCTTACAAGAGCACCAGTAACAATGATACCCATTAAGCAAATGCCCAATGTACAAGAAACGCTACCTGCAAAACTAGCGGTAGCGTATGCTACTGCAGACTTACTCTCTAGAACCACCTATAAGGCATTTACAGAAAACCCTACAATTACTATGGATGCGTTGCTCACTGACAGCTATGATATCGTTGGGAAGCAAGCAATATGTTATAATTTACTTCCAAATTACAAGAGTGATATTAAAGAAGCTGGATTGGCAGAGATGTGCAAACAATTACTAAAAGCCATTAAAGAACAAGTAACTTTTTATGAAATGCTTGTAAAAAAGCAGATTGATGTAACAAAGCAAGGTAGCCTGCATGCACGATTATAATTTTGATTTTTGCCCAATGTACACCAATCAGACTGAGCTGGTCTTAGCCATTTCTGCAATAGAACTGTTCAACCCAGATTTTGCTAATCCTTTTGCTTCAGATAGCCTCACCTCCCTTGAACTTTTTTACAGCCCTACGGGTACCGCCGCTGCATTAACCGAAGTAATAAACGATATTAATGATTATGAAAAAAAGAATAATATCTTATTGGTGGCGCTAGACTACTTATTATCTGATCCGGTCAAGATATTCATATTTGCTTCAAGTATTTATCAATATACCAAATCTTCTACTAATGATTATAAGATAGGAATATTGAAAACTGCTGCAATGTTTGGCATTTCCTATATTGGCGAACATTTCAAACTAAGTTCCTATATAAGCATGGCCAAAGATACTACCCCAGTTATAGATTGGTTACAGTCCTTAGCTGTGAAAAGCGTAACTTATGGCTTAGCATTTAATGGGGTGATCTCATTACGAGAACTGACCACCGCCATGGTGGGGTTTGACTTGTCACATCCTGATGGAAATGCGCCTACTAGTCTATGGGGAATTCACATTGCACATCCTAAAAAGTTTTATCAAATCATTGGCATATTACTGTTAGAGGGTCTATACATACCACTGATGACGACTAACTCTAAAGAGATGCTTGAATCAACAAACGATTTAACTTCTCCTTTAGACACTCATCGCATTTTAGTACCGACTCTATTTGGGGGGGACCCTAATGGCCTTAACCTTGAACTAGAAACTAACCTAATAAAATCAACGTTAAAAGCTACTCTTAATAAACTACTCAAGATCCCCAAAACCATAACTTCTATTACATCTGATATCACACTAAAAGTTTACAGCAATCATCTTGCTAACATGACGTTACATCATGGTTTAGTTAATACTACCTTAGTCAGCACAATAAAATGGGGATGGTGCTACCAATTTTTCCCTAAGTATACTACCGATCTCCACCAGTTCCAAAGCATGCAAGGCTGCACAGATATAGCCAAGCTTGCAATTGGCTATTTACCACTTTCATTTGAAAAATAATTCATATGCTACTATTCAAAATAAACAACACCACTAACTTTTCATATAATAGCCAACGCTTAGAGCATTTGTGCATCGACCGAATTGAATTTCTAGTTGATCCGAGAGTTCTACAAAATAATAATCCACCCATAAGCGCTATATTTGATGCACGAATGTGCATTGATGATCAGTATCTAATTCTCTCTGATTGCCAAAAAAAGAATTTCGCGATCATTTCCTCTCTATATAAATGCTATTATGACTTATATACCAGTTGCAAATATCAAGCCCTTGTAAACCACTTGCTTTCGTATTTTTTTGACAGCTACCGTAATCCACCAAGTATATGTGATGACACGATGTTTGTCATTGAATACACCGATACTGCTAACGTTGATTTTGGCAGGTGCGCGGATTATGCTTTACAAATCAACCCCGAGATACACGATGGGTGCGCAATTAACATCAAATTAACTAATGATTATATTTAAACTCCTCTCGAAGCAGCCCAGTGAACTGGGGTGCAGCCTGCGCTATTTTCTGCAGTAAGAGACTTTTTACAATCATGGTTCTTTAGTAATCTGGCTATTAAGATAGCTGCATTAGTCGCTGCAGCTATGTGAAGTAGGGAACTTTTATTTCTGCCATACACTTCATTTATTTCAGAATGGATATCGGTAACTAATTTAGCTCCTAGCAGATTTATTGGTTGTTTGCTACGCAAACTATATAAGACAAAAAATGGCCTGCAATTCCCTCACATACCC
>JBIOER010000069.1:0-3075 GCA_044446225.1 Rickettsiales bacterium
AGGCGGTGCGTGCGACCCCCCCACACATTTTGTCTCCTTAACGGCGCGCTCGATTTCAAATTATACCATCTCTTAAGTCATCAATCTGGTTGCTGTAGACTATAAAACATATACAGGGGAATCATTGTTTACCTGCGGCGGCAGGTAAACAGGTTTTATGCGGGCTGCAAGGTGGACCCCATACCCACAAGCCGCACGAAAGCTGGATCTCCGCCTCCGCGGAGATGACATTTCCCTAGCTTGTCACCCTCGTGAACACGCACTATGGACCCCTGCTAGATGCAGGGGTACTAAAATTTCGATAGAATACTTACACTAACATTTTAAAATGGCCGTCGAGGCTGATGAACAAATCCTTATCCGCAAAAACTTTCAGCTTTTGTCTTAGGCGCGAAATATGCGTTTCCAGCGTGGTGGTTTCCGTATCAGCATTATACCCCCAAACTTTTTGCAAAAGGCTTTCTTTACTGACCGAATAGTTCGAGTCATAAAAAAACTTCAGCACCTCAATCTCTTTTTCCGTCAGATTAACCCGCTCATGGTCGTTAAAGCACACGCGCTCAATCGGGTCGAGCTTAAATAGGGTGAAATCCAGCTCTAGAATTTGCGTGGCTCTAAGCGCCTCAATGAGAGCGGTTAGCTTGATTGGCTTGGCAAACATTTTATCCTGAAATTGCACCTTAGCGGCGCTATCTTCTATGACAAGTTCGCTATGCTCTAACACCAAAAACCCCGCACTAGTTAAAGCCTCTTCAAGAAACTTATTTGGGCTGGCAATTGAAATTTTCATATTTAAAACTGCTGTTCTTTTTTATTGAACTTACCGATGTTAGAGAAAATCTGCTCAATTGGCGAAAGCGTATTGCCTTTGATCTCAATCAAGTCCTCCGAAAATGCAATATCGTTAGCATCATTGAGGCTATTTTCCTTAATTGCTTTTACCACACCTTTATCATCAAATGCAATGGTAAGCACACGTTGCTCAATAATTTTAGGATCTAAAAACGCCAGCTTTTCACTGGTTGATTCGATATAATAATAGGTCAAGCCACCGGTTTTGGATTTAGAAGTCGGCGAGCCCAATTCTCTTAACACCAAATCTTCATTCGCCTGCCCCACTTTAATTAGCGCAACGTTGTTTTGCTCAAAGCTGTAACCGTGATGGTAATATTCTTTGGCGCAGCCAGATAGGGCGGCAATTAAGGCGATGGAACTAAGAACTTTTTTTATCATTTTTCTCCTCAACTTGTTTTCTGGTTTTGGCTTTGCGGCGGAGCAAATTTTCCCGCAGCTTTTTTGCAAGCGCATCCTGTTTGGCCTTCTTATCTGACATTCATCATCCTGCCCATTTGCTCAATCTTTTCCGGGGATAAACCACCCATTTTGCGCATCATTTTATGCATGGTCATAAATTGTTTTATCAATTTATTCACCTCTTGTACAGAGGTGCCTGAACCAGATGCGATCCGTTTCCTTCTTGAGGCATTAAGTAAATCTGGGTTGCGACGCTCCTTTTTAGTCATCGAGAGAATAATTGCCTCTTGATGGGCAAAGGTTTTCTCGTTGATGTTGGCCTTTTCTATCTCCGCCTTATATTTCCCAATCCCGGGAATAAAGTTGAGGATCTTGCCCATGCCGCCCATTTTTTTGAGGTTGCGCAGCTGCGCTAGCAAGTCATTCAAATCAAATTGACCTTTTTGCATCCGCTTGGTCATCGATAGCGCTTCTTCTTCGGAAATCGCCTCGGCAGCTTTCTCTACCAAAGAAACAACGTCACCCATATCTAAAATTCTGGACGCAATCCGCTCCGGATAGAACTCCTCAAAGTCGGTCGGCTTTTCGCCCACACCAATAAATTTTATTGGCGCGTTAGTTATTTGGCGCATGCTTAGTGCCGCGCCACCCCGCGCGTCACCGTCAATACGCGTAAGGATAATTCCCGTTATGCCCACTTTCTCGTTGAATTCTTTAGCGATATTAACTGCATCTTGCCCAGTCAGTGAATCGGCCACTAGTAACGTCTCTATCGGATTAGCCAGCTTTTTAACTTGTTGCAGTTCGGCAATGAGCTCGTTATCAGTATGCAAGCGCCCGGCGGTATCTAAAATCAACACGTCAAAGCCACCCAATTTAGCCTCTTTTAAGGCGCGCTGGGTAATTTCTAGCGGCTTCTCAGTTGGAACAATTGGCAGGCAGGCAATGTTTAACTGCGTCCCCAGCACTTGTAATTGCTCCTGCGCCGCTGGGCGGTAAATGTCGAGCGAGGCAAGGAGCGCCTTCTTTTTGGTTTTATTCAGTAATCGAAGTGCCAATTTGGCCGAAGAGGTAGTTTTACCCGAGCCTTGTAAGCCCACCATCATGATCACTGCCGGCGGTTCTATGCTAAGGTTCAACTCTTGGCTTTCGCTTCCCAGCAAGGTTATAAGCTCGTCATGGACGATCTTAACGATTTGTTGGCCGGGAGTTACGCTTTTAATCAGCTCAGCGCCAATGGCTTTTTCATGGATAATTTTGATGAAGTCTTTGGCAACGGTTAGTGCGACGTCGGCCTCCAGGAGCGCCACGCGGATCTCGCGCATGGCCAGGTTTAGGTCATCTTCGGTGATGTTCCCTTTGCCGCGGAGCTTATCGAATATTTTGCCTAAACTGTTACCTAATTTTGAAAACACTATTTTACGTCCTTTAAATGATGTCGATATGTTAGTAAACTCTAGCAAAATTGCAAGTTTTATCCGCCTGCGGGCAATTTGTTTGAACTCTGCACCCCTGTAGTAAGCAGGTGCCCATCGTGCAAGTTGCATCATAGCTGGACCCCTGCTAGATGCAGGGGAACTACCGTAGTTACACAGGGGAAATTTTGTTTACCTGCGGAGGCAGGTATCCATGTTTTATGCGGGCTGCAAGCTGGATCTCCGCCTTCGCGCTACTAGTGTCTGGGAATAAATTTTTGATGGCCGCCTGAATATAATAAAATACTATTGTTTTGCTTCATGGTGATGTAATAAGTTGTTTGCTACGCAAACTATATAAGACAAAAAATGGCCTGCAATTCCCCCCCCCACACCCTTCCTTGCA
>JBIOER010000070.1:0-2971 GCA_044446225.1 Rickettsiales bacterium
CCGGGATTGATGCGGTATTTATCGAGTGCCTTGGCGGTGTCTGGGTACTTAGTTAATAGGGTGTGGCCGTTATAATGGAAATCACCAACAATAGGCACCAGGTAGTTTTGCATGAGGAGTTTTTCTTTGATGTAAGGGACTTGTTTGGCCGATTCTTCGTTGTTGACGGTGATTCTTACTAGTTCTGAGCCCGCTCTGGCTAGGTCAATGATTTGTGCAACTGTTGCGTTGCAATCAGCGGTATCGGTATCGGTCATCGATTGGACGCGCACTGGGGCGTCCCCACCAATAGTTACTCCGCCCACCACACCTTGCAGCGATTTCTTACGCTTAATTTCTTGTAAAGCTACCATAAAACTCCTCAGCTATAAATCTTGGGGAATTATAGCTGCTTTGCAGCTAAATGCCAAGGTTTGATTATCCAGAAGTCTTAACCCGGCGCCAGTTGGCGAGTTCAACCGTAAGTTCCTCGGCTTTCTTAGAGTCCATTTTAGCCAAAATTGCAGCAAGTTTGGGCTCTTTCATTTTATTGGCTACTTCAAGTAAAATAGGCATGGGTAGTTGTTCAAAGATTTTAGAAGCTTCCTGCGGCTTCATGTTTTCATAGACCTTAACTAGGCGAAGGATTTTCTCATCTTCTTTAGCCTCGTACTGAGTCATGATGCCTTTAAGTTGTTTTTGCAGATCTTCCAACTCGGCGATTTTATCCTTAATGTTTTTGTCGATGACGTTTAGTGAAGATTCTTTCAGAGAAATATCACTATCGCGATCCTCTAGTTCTTGACGGCGTTTATCTAGGCTTTGTAATATTTCTAGCTCAATATCGGTGTATTTACACTGATGACTAGGTTCATTGCTTGGACTTTCGCTAGTTCCTTCCAGGGATTTCTCAACGTCTTTTAGATCGTCTATTGCGGGCTTGTCAGCTTGACCTTTCTGTGCTGCTGCAGCTTCTTGGTCGCTAATTCCGCTGGTAAGTAAATCAGCTGATGTTTTGTTAGGCTCTGCGCTGTCGGCTTTTAATTCCGAGATAAATATAGGGTTGCCTAATACTAAATCTAACATCCTTGATCCTATCATGAGGACAAGCATGGTGATTAGAAATGGTAATATTCGAAACACGACTAACTCCTCCTAGCTTGTTTGATTGCAGCAAGTAATTCGTTGCGGTTATCGACCACCGCCTCCTCATTGGAGTTGCCAATATTGGCGATCATTTTCTCTAGTTGTTGATTGGACAAGTTGGTGTTAATAGGCGCTTGGCGTAAGTCAGTTATATCATTTTCTAAACGGTCAGCAAGCTTTGCTGCTGTCTCGGTCATAAATGACAGGTCGCTAATTAGTTCATTGGCTTTGGATAGGTAAGCTTGAAGTTCTTGTGCGGAACTGGCAGACATTGTTTTGAGATCGGAGATGTTTTTATGAGTTTTAATGATGGCGACATCAAAAGTTTTTACCAGTTGGGAGAGGTCTTTACGGCTGTGCCTGAGCTCAATAATCTTGTTATTTAAGCGCCAGCAAAACGCTATTGTGGTAACTAACAAAACTAGTACTGTAATATCTAATGCGATTCCAAACATATTAAGACTTAAATTTACTGAGGTTAATCCCATCACTTAGCTGGATGGCCATTTTATCATCAACTTTACCGAGCTTTCCTGAAGACACTTTGATATTCGATATCTTCATACTTAATTCGTCAGTAGGTAGTATATCAAGCATAATCGTGCTGCCAACTTTTAGATCCATTGCTTCTTTTAGCGACGCTGTTTTGCCATTTAGAGTCACTTCTGCCTTTAAAGTAGCATTGGAGATCTCGCTTTCAAAATGGCGAAGCCATATGGGGTCTTTGCTGCCACGTTCACCCAAGAAAGAGCGGGTGAGAATTTTTTTAACAGGTTCAAGTGTTGCAACGGGGAATATAATATCGATTTTTCCATGTCTGGATTCCATTGCGACGGACAAGCTCAACGAGACAATAACGTCTTCTGGTCTGGCAATTGCAGCAAACTTAGGGTTTGACTCCAGTCGATCTAGTTGAAAAGTCACTGGGCTAACGGATTCAAAGCAAGTGCTTAAATCATCAAGAATTATCTCAGTAATGCTTTGCACAATGTTTTGCTCAATGGAGGTGTAAGGACGCCCCTCCACCTTGAGGGTAGAAGCGGTTTTACGCCCGCCAAAAAGGATCTCCACAAAGGAATAGATAAGCGAGCTTTCAATTACCACGAGGCCGAAGTTATCCCACTCAATTGCTTTGATTACCCCAATCATACTTGGTATGGGCATTCTATCCATATAGTCGCCAAAGCGGATATTGGATATTTTATTGATATCAACATCAACTGTGAAAGAAGTATAGTTTCTAAGGGAATTGGAAATAACGCGCACGAAGCGGTCATAAACGATTTCCAGCATTGGTAAGCGTATATGGGTACTAAGAGCCTTGTCAATCAGCTGCTCAATACCGGTTTTAACCGGTGTTGCTTCAGCATTTGACGCTGCGCCAAATATATCGTCAACCTGATCTTGATTCATTGTATTTTCAGCGGCTTCAGACATTATTGTACTAACACCTCTTTAAATAAAATATCGTTTACCTGCGCAGGATAGATAATCTTATTGATCCGGAGCAACAACTCTTCTTTTAGGCGGTATAAACCGACCGATCCCTGAACATCTGTAGGGCGAAGTTCGCGGAGGTACATTTGGAATACATCGGTTATTTTTGGCATATATTTTTGCGTGGCATCAAGATTATCGTTGCCTTCCACTTCGAGGGTAATCTTTAGCTTCATGAAGCTAACGTTCTTCCCTTCGGTATTAAGGTTGATGATCATCTCGTCCATGTCTTGAAAGACTAAAGCGCTTTTTTTTGCTTGCTCTTCTTGCTGGGCTTGTTGTTCGATTTCCTTATGTTTCTTAAAATAAATAATCGTACCAAAACCTCCGCCAAGCAGGATGGCTACGG
>JBIOER010000071.1:0-2882 GCA_044446225.1 Rickettsiales bacterium
AAACGATAAGTCCTGACACTAGGCAGATAATTACAATTACTTCAATGGCGGTGACGATTTCAGCAATAGTTTTTTCGGCAAGCTTAATGCCATCTTGAGTGCGTAATGATACGACATTAGGGAATGTTTCACTTACCTTATCGATAATTTTTGTTTCCTGCTCGGTTTTAAAGGTAACAAAAAAACTTTTGGGAAATTTCTCGAGAACTCCTTCATTGAAAATGACCGCAAAATTGATATTGAAGTTGGTATACTGAACCTTACGTAGATTGCTAATGGTGGCGTCCACACGCTCACCGAGTATATTAAACGACATAGTGTCGCCTAACTTAAGCTTCATGCCATCGGCAATGCGCGAATCAAGGGATATGATTGGAGGGCCTTTATAGTCTTTAGACCACCACTTTCCTTTAATTATTGGGTTGTTCGGTGCATCGGAAGTATAACTAAGGCGGCGATGTCCATTAATTGCCCAGAGGGCGGATTTATCGATGTTGCTTTTATCCACAGCCACCCCATTAATGTGAGTGATGATGCCCTGGACATTTGGTTCAGCTCTAAAGTTAGTGACATGAAAATTTTCCTCAAGCAATTTCTTAAGTAAGGGTAACTGCTCGGGCAAAACATCCACTAAGAATAGGCTAGGTGCCTTTTTAATTATTCCTTCTTCTAATTCATAGCGGATGTTTCTTTCGACGTTAAGTAGAAGAATAAGTATGGCAAAGCCAATTCCGGTGGATAGTAAAATTGTGTAAACGCTTGAGCCTTGGCGGTAAATATTAGCCATAGCAAGCCGCATCCAAGGGGTTTTAAAGCGGATAGTTCTTGCTAAAAATTTAATAACTTTGCCCAGTCCAACAAAGAAACAAGTCGCCACAAATATGAAACCTAAAAATATAAAAGTGAATTTGCGGTCAACAGAATCCACTAAAAGTAATCCAGTAATTAGTATCGCACAGATTGAGAAGGTAAATATCGTGCGCTTGTCTAGGTTGTAACGTAGAAATCCGATGCCGCGGAAAAGCCGGATGGGTTTGATTTCCATTGCACTTATTAATGCCGGTAAAGAGAACGTTGCAATAATTAGAAACGAAAATAATATCGCCTTAAGTATGGGTTGCGCGAAAAATTTGGTGGTAGTCAAATAGGGGAGGAAATCTTGTAAATAGGGGATGAATAAATGGGTGGCAAGCCAGGCAATTAAAGAGCCGCTGATGGAGGTGTCAATCCATAAATATAAAAGCATTTGTGCGTAGCTGATAAAAATAATTTTTTGCGTAGCGCCAAGGGATTTTAAAATTGCGATGTTAAGTAATTTTTTTTGCATGAAAAATTTGGTGGCCACCGCAATACCTATACCGCAAATAAGTAAATTAAAGATACCAGCCAGCATTACAAAAAATTTTAAGCGTTCAATGGTGAAATCAACAACGGAATCTTCGCTTTCAGCATCCCTTATAATCCATGCTCCAGTAGGGTAGGTGGTTTTAATTTTATCCAGAACATCATGAAGGTTTTGGTCTTTGGTCAGAGCAATACGGTAATGATATTTGAGTAAACTTCCTGGGTTTAGTAACCCAGTGTCTTCAAGTGCTTCTTCGGTGGTAAGCACGCGCGGGCCTAAGATGATATTATTTACCAGCCAGTCCGGCTCGCTTTCAATGATGCCTAAAATTTTAATTGAAGCGCGGCCGATGGTGATCTCATCATTAACTCCGAAGCCAATATCGTCGACCAACTGTTGAGCAACAAAAACCCCGTTTTTTAGATGGAGAGTGCTGATGCGGCTTTGGGTTACGACAACATCACCATAAAGGGGGTAGTTATCATCTACTGCTTTGAGTTCGACCATGCGGCTTTCGTTTTTAAATCTCATCATCGCGCGCAGGTCTATGGCAGTAGAAACTTTGCCAAATTGCTGGAGGAATTTTTGTTCTGCTGCTCCAAGTGGGAAATTTGCCAAGCTAATTTCAATGTCCCCACCAAGTACTTCTTTGGATTTGGAAGTAATGTTGTATTTAACATTTTCAGAGATTTCACCCATTACCGCAATCACTACCAGGCTAATTATAACTAGTAGATAGAATGTAATTAGGCTTTTCCAGCCTCCCATTAATTCACGGAATGCGATGCGGCTAGTTATGTTCACGTAGTTCACCATCAAGAATTTTAATGCGTTTGCTACAGCGCGCAGCGATTTTTTCATCATGGGTGATGAGAACCAAAGTGGTGCCCGTTTTCCTATTTAGCTCAAAAAGGATGTCGATGATTTTTTTACCATTCTCAGAATCCAGATTCCCAGTTGGTTCATCGGCTAAAATTAGTGCTGGCTTGGGTGCAAATGCGCGTGCAATACCAACGCGCTGCTGTTCACCTCCTGACATTTGTGATGGAAAATGATCGATCCTATGTTCTAAACCAACATCAATTAAAGCTTGTTTTGCGCGTTCAAATGCATTGGCTACTCCGGCAAATTCCAAAGGAATCGCAACATTTTCTAACGCAGTCATGGTGGGTATGAGGTAAAAGTTTTGAAAGATAATGCCGATGTTATCTCGTCTAAACACAGCTAGCTCATTTTCAGTATAAAGAGTGATGTCGGCGCCATTGATTAAAATGCGACCTGAGGAGGGTTTTTCAAGGCCAGAGATGAGCATGAGTAATGACGTTTTTCCTGCGCCTGAGGGGCCTATGATGCTGACCGATTCCCCATTCTTTATCGCAAAAGAAATATTATTTAATATGTTGATTTTGCTAGATCTAGTTTCTAGAGTTAAGGACAACTTTTTAATTTCTACGGCATTCATGAAGTATCTATCTAAAATATTATTCTTTGCGATTTTAGCTTATTCCCATGCGGCGTTTTGTTCAACACAAATTGT
>JBIOER010000072.1:0-2820 GCA_044446225.1 Rickettsiales bacterium
CTCTTGTAATGCTTGCAAGCATCACTATATTGACGCTATCAAGTCTGAACAACTAATAGAGGATATAATATGACAATCAGACCATTACACGATAAAGTTCTTGTTGAAAGAATCAAGCAAGAGCTTAAAACTAAGGGCGGAATCATTATTCCTGATAATGCTCAAGAAAAACCGGTTGAAGGCAAAATTATTGCTGTTGGTAACGGTACTAGAGATGAGAACGGTAAGGTTCACCCACTTGATGTTAAAAAAGGCGATAAGGTATTGTTCGCTAAATGGGGTGGAACTGAAGTTAAAATAGACGGCAAAGAATATTTGATTATGAAAGAATCTGATATTCTTGCAATTGTTGACGCAGCATAATTTTATTATAGAGGTATATTGATATGGCAAAGCTTATTTTAAGTGGTACAGAAGCGAGAAACAAGATTATTGAAGGTCTTAGTTTAGCGGCAGATACTGTTGGCTCAACATTAGGACCCAAAGGTCGTAACGTTGTTTTAGAAAGTTCTTTTGGTGCTCCAAAAGTAACTAAAGATGGTGTTAAAGTTGCAAAGGAAATCACATTACATTGCAAGTGGCAGAATTTAGGGGCGCAATTGCTCAAGGAAGCTGCTAACAAAGCTAATGATAATGCAGGTGATGGCACAACAACTACATCGGTTTTAACTAAAGAAATGGCAATCGCTGGCGTAAAAGCGGTTACTGCAGGCATGAACCCAATGGACTTGCGCCGTGGTATTGAGCAAGCTACTAAGGTTGTACTTGATGCAATTAAGAAAGTATCAAGAAATGTTAAAACAACTGCTGAGATTGCACAGATTGCAACTATTTCAGCTAATGGTGACGAAGAAATCGGTAAAAAAATTGCCGAAGCGTTCGAGAAAGTTGGTAAGGAAGGTGTAATTACTGTTGAAGAAGCTAATAAAAGTGAAGGCTTCGAAGCGGAAATCGTAGAAGGCATGCACTTTGATCGAGGTTATCTATCACCTTATTTCATTACTAATTCTGAAAAAATGGTATGTGAATTTGAAAGTCCGTACATTCTTCTTCATGAGAAGAAAATTTCAAGTCTGCAACAAATGCTTCCCGTATTAGAAGCGGTTGCACAATCTGGCAAACCCCTTCTAATTATTTCTGAAGATGTTGAGGGTGAAGCGTTAGCAACACTAGTTGTGAACAAACTTCGTGGTGGTTTAAAAGTTGCGGCAGTTAAAGCTCCTGGTTTTGGCGATCGCAGAAAAGCTATGCTAGAAGACATTGCAGCGGTTACTGGCGGGCAAGTTATCAGCGAAGATTTAGGTCATAAACTTGAAAGCGTTACTCTTAAAGATCTCGGGCGTGCGAAAAAAGTTATCATCACTAAAGATGATACTACCATCGTTGACGGTGCTGGAGCTAAGAAGGAAATCGAAGGACGTTGCAGCCAAATTAAAGCTGAAATCGACGAGTCTTCTTCTGACTACGATAAGGAAAAACTTCAAGAAAGATTAGCTAAACTTACAGGTGGCGTTGCCATTCTTAAAGTTGGCGGTATTACCGAAATCGAAGTTAAAGAGAAAAAAGACCGCGTTGAAGATGCTTATCATGCAACTAAAGCGGCAATTGCTGAAGGGATTGTTCCCGGTGGTGGTTGTACTCTTCTTTATGCTGCAAGATCTTTGGATAAACTTAAAGGTAAAAATGAAGATGAACAAGCAGGTATTAACATCGTACGTAAGGCGCTTTCAGCACCGGTACGTAAGATCGTTGAAAATGCTGGTCAGGATGGTTCATTAGTCGTTTCTAAACTTAGTGAAGCTGCTAACGAAAATATGATCTATGATGCGCAACGTGGTGAATACGTTGATGCATACAAAGCTGGGATTATCGATCCAACTAAGATCGTTCGTACTGCTTTACAAAGCGCTTCATCAGTTGCAGCACTCTTAATTACTACTGAGGCGGCAATAACTGAAAAGCCTGAAGATAACAAACCTTCTTCTGGTGGCGCTGCTGGCGGCATGGGCGGAATGGGTGGAATGGATTTCTAAACCTAAACTGTTACTAAATTTAAAAGGCGCTTTGGGGGTGACACTCCTAAAGCGCTTTTTTTATGCGGCTAACAAGTCTTCAATATTAATTATATCTAAGCCAACAACTCGGGAAAATTCCCGGTAGTTTCCGGTGACAATAGAATATCCGTGGCTCATCGCTATTGCCGCAATCATCATATCATGCGCTCCGATTAACTCTCCTTTGCGCAGTAGTGAAGAGTGAATGTCGGAATGAATTCGTGCAGCTCCTGTTGAAAATGGCAATATGGTAAAGCTGCTTAGTATATGCTCTACAAAAGCCGATCGTTTGGTACGTCTTACTTCGCTATCTGCTAATTTCACCCCAACAAGAAGTTCAGATGCAGTAATGGCAGTGATAAAAGCTTCTTCATGGCTCATTACTTTGCCAAAGTTTAGCTTTTGCTTTTCGGCGGCAATAAGTACACAAGTATCTAAAATTATTCCCATTTGATTTCCCTGGCTTTTGCAGTAGTACGCAATGCTTCGAGCTCGTCAATCAAAATACTACCATCTCCGTCCTCTAATTTTGGAGAGTTGGCAAAAAAGCTATTTAGGTCCTTCACTTCTATTTTTGAACTGTAGTTGCATGGGACTATCCTGGCCACAATAGATTTCCCCTTTTTTACGTCGTAACTTTGGTGTTGATAGTAAACTTTATTTATAATGTCGGAGAACGACCTCGCAACTTCCGTAGCAGAGATGATGTTATTAGTATCCATAATGGGTCTAAGCTCTATTACCTTGAAATCAGAATATCATATAA
>JBIOER010000073.1:0-2659 GCA_044446225.1 Rickettsiales bacterium
ATATATAAGGACATATATGATGAATACAAAAATGAAACTTCTCATGGCGGCAACATTGACCGCTATGACAACATCCTCATATGCACAAAAAATTTGCGTCTATGATCCTTTAGGATCGTCAGGCGATAGCTATTCGTTGATGCAAGATTACGTATTGGCTGCCAAGCAGTGGGGTGCGGATATCACATTAAAACCGTATTCTGATGAAAAGCTTGCAACGGCAGATTTTAAGGCAGGGAAATGTGATGGTGCGGCAATCACTGGAATTCGAGCGCGTGCGTTTAATGACTTCGTTGGAACAATATCATCGCCAGTAGGCGTGCTTACGAATGAGCAAACTAGAACAGTCTTGGCGCTTGTGGCTAATCCAAAATTGGCTTCTGATATGCGAAGTGGTGATACTGAGGTTGCTGGGGTAACGAGCATAGGCTTTGCTTATATTATGGTCAAAGATCGTGCGATTAATACGATTCCTAAATTAACCACGATTAAGTTTGGTAGTTTATCTTTTGATAAGGTTCAACAAATTTGTATTGAAAAGTTTGGCGGCACTTCAGTCCCACTTGAATTAAGTGAAATTAGTTCTGCCTTCAATAGTGGCAAAGTAGGTGCCATTATTTTGCCTGCGATAGCCTTTAAACCACTAGAAATTAATAAAGGAATGGGCACTCAAGGTGCGATATTCAGATTTCCTGTTGCACTGACGACTTATGATGTACTGATCCATCCCGATAAGTTTCCAGATGGTTATGGTGTGAAAAGTAGATCTTGGTTTTTAGGGCAATTGGATCGCCAAATGCTGACGGTCAATAAAATTGAGAAGAGTATCGAACCGCATTATTGGGATACTATTCCTGCGAACGTTGCGCCAGGCTATGTCAAGATTCTACGTGAAGCGCGGATCAGCTTGACCAAAGAAGGCATTTACAATAAAAAAATGATTGGACTCTTGAAGAAAGTTCGTTGCCGCCAAGATCCAAACAACTACGAATGTCCATTAACTGAAGAGTGAGACCGCTTTGATTTCATCGGGTGGGCATTACTGCTTTGATTCTGAAATCTTTGGGTCTTTAGCTTGAAAGCTATGATAAAGCGTTTCACTTGAGAGAAAGTGAAACGCTTTTTTATGATGATAAGCGAAATAATTTTTTGTTTAATATCAAAATGAAGAAATCTAAGATGAATTTTTCAAGAAAATATCTTTTGTGAAAACCAGAGTAAGCATTATGCAACTATTAGTAAAAAATGCTATACAGGTCTCATAAGGGTGGATTTTACATCTGGAAGTCAGGGTTAAGGGGTAGGGAACTCCATACAAGGTAAAAGGATATTATGAATATGAACACTAAAATGAAATTACTTGTAGCAGCAACTTTGGCCGTTACTGCTACATGCACTTATGCGCAAACAATCTGTGTTTTTGACCCATTAGGTTCTCAAGGTGATAATTTTTCTCTGATGAAAGATTATGCAGTTGCCGCTAAGCAGTGGGAAGCAGAGATTATCTTAAAGCCCTATTCTGATGAAAAGCTTGCGACTAATGATTTTAAGTCTGGAAAATGTGATGGTGTGGCGATTACCAGCATCCGCGCCCGCGCGTTAAATGATTTTGCGGCAACAGTATCTGCACCTGTAGCTGTGATGACCAATGAGCAAGCCAAAACGATACTGACGCTTGTGGGCAATCCGAAGCTGGCTTCCGATATGAGGAGTGGCGATGTTGAAGTTGCGGGCGTAACGAATCTTGGTTTTACTTATCTTATCGTCAGAGATCGATCAGTTAATACACTTGCTAAATTAACTACGGTCAAGTTTGGCGCTTTATCTTATGATCAGGTTCAAAAGGAAGTGATCGAAAGGTTTGGTGGTACGTCAATTCCGTTGGAACTCAGTGATGTAGGTTCGGCATTCAATAGTGGAAAAGTCGGCGCCGTTCTTGTGCCAGCAGTGGCTTTTAAACCACTCGAGCTTAATAAAGGGGTGGGTACCCAAGGTGCTATATTTAGATACCCTGTTGCTCTGATCGCGTATGAAGTGCTGATCCACCCGAATAAGTTTCCAGATGGTTATGGTCAAAAAAGTCGGACGTGGTTTGTGGGCCAAATAGACCGTCAAATGTCAACGATCAATAGAGTTGAAAAAAGTATTGATCCGCACTATTGGGAATCACTTTCTCCAAATGCGGTGCTTGGCTATAACAGGATCCTGCGGGAGTCGCGAATTAGCCTCACCAAAGAAGGTGTGTATAATAAGAAAATGCTTGCATTGCTTAAAAAAATCCGCTGTCGCCAAGATCCGAGTAGTTATGAATGTCCATTGACTGATGAGTGAGTAAATTAAAAATATTGAGTTTATTTTGCCGTAGATTGGCCATGTTGCTAGTCTACGGAAATGTCGATTGATGTTGTTACTCTGATCGGTAAAACTATACGTTATCTCATTATTTTTGTGGTTATAATCCATGCGCAATTTGAGTGGTTTATTCTGAAAACAGCCAAATTTAAACGATCATTAGATTGCATAAAAATTAAGTATCAGGCGTTGACTGCTTGTAATGATAAAAATACTCGTGATGGATAGCATGAGTTCCATGATCTAAGAGAAGACTCGCAAATGAATGTGAAAACGATTTTTGCTGCAACAGCTTTGATTCTCGCAA
>JBIOER010000074.1:0-2461 GCA_044446225.1 Rickettsiales bacterium
AAACCGTATTCTGATGAAAAGCTTGCAACGGCAGATTTTAAGGCAGGGAAATGTGATGGTGCGGCAATCACTGGAATTCGAGCGCGTGCGTTTAATGACTTCGTTGGAACAATATCATCACCAGTAGGTGTGCTTACGAATGAGCAAACTAGAACGGTCTTGGCACTTGTGGCTAATCCAAAGTTGGCTTCTGATATGCGGAGTGGCGACACAGAGGTTGCTGGGGTAACAAGCATAGGCTTTGCTTATATTATGGTCAAAGATCGGGCGATTAATACAATTCCGAAATTAACCACGATTAAGTTTGGTAGTTTATCTTTTGATAAGGTTCAACAAATTTGTATTGAAAAATTTGGAGGCACTTCAGTCCCACTTGAGTTAAGTGAAATTAGTTCTGCCTTCAATAGTGGCAAAGTAGGTGCCATTATTTTGCCTGCGATAGCCTTTAAGCCACTGGAAATTAATAAAGGAATGGGTACTCAAGGCGCGATATTTAGATTTCCGGTTGCTCTGACGACTTATGATGTGCTGATCCATCCTGATAAGTTTCCAGATGGTTATGGTTTGAAAAGTAGATCTTGGTTTTTAGGCCAGTTGGATCGCCAAATGCTGACGGTTAATAAAATTGAGAAGAGTATCGAACCGCATTATTGGGATACTATTCCTGCGAACGTTGCGCCAGGTTATGTCAAAATCCTACGTGAAGCACGGATCAGTTTGACCAAAGAAGGTATTTACAATAAAAAAATGATTGGACTCTTGAAAAAAGTTCGCTGTCGCCAAGATCCGAACAACTCTGAATGTTCATTAACTGAAGAGTGAGACCGCTTTGATTCTGAAATCTTTGAGTCTTTAGATTAAACGGTGTGAAAAAAGCGTTTCACTTGAGAGAAAGTGAAACGCTTTTTTATTATATTAAGCGAAATATTTTTTTGTTTAATATCAAAATGAAGAAATCCAAGATAAATGTTTCAAGAAAATATCTTTGGTGAAACCAGTGGAAGCATTATGCAAATATTGATAAAAATGCTATATAGGTCTCATAAGGGTGGATTTTACATCTGGAGGTAAGGGGTAGGAAACTCCATACAAGATAAAAGGATATTATGAATATGAACACTAAAATGAAATTACTTGTAGCCGCAACTTTGGCCGTTACTGCTACATCCTCTTATGCACAAACTATTTGCGTTTTCGATCCATTAGGCTCGCAAGGTGATAATTACTCACTGATGAAGGATTACGCCGTATCTGCTACGCAATGGGGAGCAGATATTTCATTAAGGCCATATGCTGATGAAAAACTTGCGACCAATGATTTTAAGTCTGGAAAATGTGATGGTACTGCAATCACAGGTATTCGGGCGCGCTTGATTAATGACTTTGTTGGAACAATCTCGGCGGTGCAGGGAATCATGACCAATGAACAAGGCAAAACGATCCTTGCGCTGGCTGGCAATCCTAAATTAGCCCCTGATATGCAGAGTAAAGGTGCAGAAGTTGTTGGAGTGACGAGTCTTGGCTTCGCATATTTGATGGTTAGAGATCGTAAGAATAATTCGATTGCCGACCTTGCAAAAATTCGTACTGGCACGCTGTCTTACGATAAAGTTCAAGAAATTGTCGTAGAAAAATTTGGTGGAACAGCTGTACCCATGGAGCTCAGTGAGGTTGGCTTTAAGTTTAATAGTGGCCAAGTTGATATGGTGATTGTTCCTCCTGTGGCTTTTAAGCCGATGGAGTTATATAAAGGGATGGGTACTCAGGGCATCATATGGAAATTTCCTCTTGCCTTAACGACTCTTGTGGTTTTGATTCATCCTGATAAGTTCCCAGATGGTTATGGTCAGTCAAGTCGGACATGGTTTGTTGGGCAGTTGGATCGCCAAATGGGGGCGATGAATAAAATTGAAAAAAGTATCGATGCTAAATATTGGGGAACCATCCCAGCAAACGCTGCACAAGGTAATATCAAGGTTATCCGTGAAGCTCGATTGAGCTTAACTCGAGATGGTGTTTACAATAAGAAAATGATTGGCATTCTGAAAAAAATTCGTTGTCGCCAAGACCCAACGAATTATGAGTGTTCATTTAAAGATGAGTAAGTCTTTAAAAAGTATTAGAAATTCATTATTTTAAATTCAACTATTGAGTTTTTTTTTCGTAGATTGGCTATGTTGCTAGTCTACGGAAATGTCGATTGATGTTGTTACTCTGATCGGTAAATCTGTAGGTCATCTCATTATTTTTGTGGTTATAATCCATGCGCAATTTGAGTGGTTTATCCCGAAAACAGCCAAATTTAAACGATCATTAGATCGCATAAAAATTAAGTATCAGGCGTTGACTGCTTGTAATGATAAAAATACTCGTGATGGATAGCATGAGTTCCATGATCTAAGAGAAGACTCGCAAATGAATGTGAAAACGATTTTTGCTGCAACAGCTTTGATTCTCGCAA
>JBIOER010000075.1:0-2414 GCA_044446225.1 Rickettsiales bacterium
GCTTAATCTACTTTTGCATCTTATCCAAAAAAGTAGATCAAACCATTCATTATGAATTTGCTACTGACGAAGGGCTCAACAAATCCTTTACAACACTCGCATTAGCTGGTTACAAAGATGGAGTGCTAAAAATCTGGGGAAATGCCAAAAGTAGAATTGATGATCACACAATAGCCGAAACATTCAGAACAGTTGGCATTAATGGTAGCCCTGAAATGATTACTACTATTTGGGAAATTGGGCGTGACAAAATATCTAAGCAAGATTTGTTATACATTCTAAAGCATATAGTAAGTGATCCCAAAAGAAAGCAAAACACCCAAGCAATACTAGATTTACCCGTTAACAAACTAGAAAAAGAAGATTTTCGAAAAGTCTTTGTTACACAGCTAATGCGCGGGAATTTTGACAGCGCAATTCATTTTCTTGAAAAAGTCGGAGATGAAACATATGCGGATCAAATTGATAGTAAAGACATTATTAGCAAAGCAATTAATAACGCAATCGCTATTTCGATTGAACCTAAAAAAGAGCTGGTACTAGAGCAGCTGATAAAAGGAGCAGGGCTAAATAAATCATTAGACTCCTTAGACCAATTGGCAAATTATTATTTTTCACATGCGGCTCCTAGTAAAAACAATTATAAGCGAATTGTTGAGGCGATGATTAAATTGGATACAGATTTTACATTAATGGCTCTAACCATTAATGGCCTTTTCCCTCCTCCATTTACAGAAGATATCCATGTTTATAGAGGAACACACTATGATATTAGTGATGAGGAAATTGCTAAGTTATTTGAGTATGGCACACGCTCCTTTTCAAATGGTGTTACACAAAAATTTTTGGGCTATTATGTTAGAACCTCGTGGAATCCTATTGAAGGTGTAAAGTGGGCTAATGGGGGAACTCATGTGTCAGCTGATCCCCTCCAAGCAGCAATCTATGGAGTAAATTGTCCAAAATTAAATAATACTATTGCAGCCTGTACCAAACTTGATAGTAACGAGCGTAAAATGCTATTCGAAATAATATTACGCAAAGGCACTCCAAAAATTTGCGGAATGTATAAAGTCGAACGTGAATTTTCTCCAAGTTACATTAAAAGTGAGGAGCTAATTGCGATCTATGAACTAGAAAGTTATAGCCATACCGGCTCTCCACAAGTAAGGATAATACGTGTACACAAAAACCCAAATATTCAAATCACACCTAGTTTTGAACAAGGGCAGGTAATTAAGGCTATTAATGAAACTACAGATAAATACAACTCCCTATGCGGGACAAATTCGGACGAGTATGGTAATACAGAGCAGCTCTACCGCAATCCACAAGATTTCGCAAAACGTTATAGCAAAAAGAAGTATGCCATTGATTTAGAAAAACTAATTTCAAGCTCTTATTAATTTAACGCGTAAGCAAGACCGCAGATTTTAAAATTCTCCACAACGTCATAAGTGCCTTGGTATACGCAACCACCGTAACCATAGCTGTATGCGTCACACCCCCTTATTTTCCCTGTAGTCCCACCACCAAAGTTTGACACCACATGGGCAGGGTTAGCTGCCATAACATTACTAAGCAGTGCATCAAATAAATTATCGTTATAACTAAGAATTATTCCGTCATCCATTTTATAATCAATACTAAATGCATCCATCGGAGTTAAAGCACCAGTATAAAGAAAATTAAGTAGTGGATGAGCACCACTCACCGGAGAATACCCACCAAGGAAAATGTAATTTACACCAGGATCTAGAGGAAGTTGGTAAACTTGCGTATCATATGCAGAAGATGCATAATAATACCCTGCATCAGAAAGTTTGCTTGCTGGCGCATTTACACCAGGAACAAGCTGGATGATTGCGTCTGGAATTTGTGGAATTCCTGCATTTATCATGCCAGCTAACGCTAATTGCTTCAAAGCCCCTCTAACTTCATCAGGTTCGGCGTTTGTCGTAGTGGCTTCAATTAGTCCATTACCATTACCATTACAGTTTGAGTCCGTTTGAGCACAGGCACCATTTGGCCAGTAGCTAGATGCCACAACCATATCACCAGGAACCGCTCCATAGGCAGCAATAAAGTTATTATAAGCAGTCCTAAAGCTTTGCAAATCGTTGATAACCGATCTCATCTCAGCTTGCTTTATCATGCTCGCCCCTGAAGTGATAGCTGCAACCAGAAAGCCAATTATTACTATAACTATCGACAATTCAACTAAAGTAAACCCTTTTATTTTTCTCACTTGCTAACACAATAAATAAAATTACCCCTAAACGATAAAATTATTTTCTTGTTTGTCAATATTTTTATTGCTATTAACCACATACCTCCAAGCAATGATAGAGGTGAAATAATATCAAATCATATGATCATTTTAAATTTGAAGAGGTTTACTTGAGGTAAGCGAC
>JBIOER010000076.1:0-2347 GCA_044446225.1 Rickettsiales bacterium
GCATTTGGCTTCGAACCAAGGTGTCTGGGGTTCGAGTCCCTCCGAGCGCACCAATTTAAATGTTATATTTCAACGAGTAAGCTTGATATTTCTCAAAAACAAATATTGTTAGCTGGATGCAGACTGGCAGGTGTTCTAAATAAGGCCTGCTTATGAAAATTCCATTAACTGAACCTACAGCACCACGTTAATCTATGTGTAACCATTCAGCATAATTAGCCACTGCGTGGCAAATCATGCTGATGAAATGTAGAGCCCGCATCAGTTAACCGATTTATTCAGCAAGGAGTATTTCAGGCAATTTTCCAGCAAATAATGACTTTAAAGCCTCTGAAGGAGTTACATTATGTTTTTGAGCAGTAAGTAAATAACTACGCACACGACAAAAGATTTTAGCTCCATCAAGGGATTTAAAACAGCCTGATATTTTTTGCTGAACTTTTGTCATCCTGATGTCATTTTCACCCCTGTTATTTGTAAAAGGCACTTCACTTGTAAGCATGAATCGAAGGACATCGTTCTCAAAATTTCGTAGTCGCTCTAATAAATTACGCTCTTTGGTTTTTTTCTCCCGCCCTCTCTTTTTGCTTTGGTTAGATTCAACAGTTGGCAAAGGCATTTCGGTCTCACCAGTTTGTATGATGTGGCTATAGCGGAGGCGATATGCCCGCGCTGCACTATCATTAAGACAGTTATTCTCTGTTTTATTCACTGCCTCGTTAATTTCAAGCAAAAGATCCTGCATAGCTTTAGCCCATGTATAGTGTTCATGGTTATCAATGACCCATTGAAGCTCCCTAACATGATGCGCATTACAAAGACCATGAGTGCACGTTTCATATGTGTAATAAGGTTTCCAGTGATCATGAATCAAAGTGCCAGAGAAATTGGGCAAAATGCCTATTTCATTCATAGCTTCTGAACCACGCTTTTCATGGGGATAGAAATAGGTCCATAATTCGTTCGAAGCATTGTGCAACCATAAGCGCTTGCCATTCACATTAATACCGGTTTCATCTGCATGTACCAAGGCGGCTTGAATTAGTTTTTGTTTCGCCAGCGCATCAAATTCCCCTAGGAGCTCATAGGCCTCTTGATTAAAATTAAACAGACTACCTACACTAATGGGTATGGATGCTTCGTTAATAAAATAATCAGCTACTCGCTCATAAGGGATAAGTTGAAATTGTGATAAATAGACCGCATGCGCTTTAATCGACTGACCGTATTGAATGGGACGGGACACTCCTTTAGGGAATGCGGCAACATAACGTTTACCTTGAGCATCCTCAAGCACCTGAGCTCGATACTCTGTAACAACGCATGAAATTTCCAGATCGACAACTTGACGAGATTCAAAGCCAACTTCACGATAAGTGCCTTTAGGTAGATGACGTTTATCCAGCTTGATTGGGATAATCGTATCAGGATTAGTAACAGGCTCAAGCGTTTTTCCTACGCGACCAGGTTGACCACCTGGTTTATTATTGCTATTGGTTTTCTTCTTTTTCTTTCGATTCGGATCGGTCGATGGTGGTTTACTACTATTGCTGCTATTTAAGCCTAGGCGAGTAGCAAATAAAGTAATTATCATTAAAAGCATTTCAAACATTGCCCTTAGAGCAGGAGATACCTGCTTATCTGTTTCAAGCAATTTTCTTGCGTTTGCTATGGTTTCTGTAATATTGATTTTATCTAATGCCACAATTGCTACCCAACACCTTTAATGTAACATTATAATAACATGGGTTCTAAAACACAAAATTTGCTTCCAATAACGCATTTTGAGCGCCTTTAAAAAATAGACTTTGGCGGGGGATGCTTAGCTAAAATCAAGATCGGGAATGAACTTGTAGATGCCAATAGTAAGTGTTTGAAACAAGGCTTCGATGAGTACTCAATTGTACGAAATAATTGAAAAAACCATGTCAAGTAAAAAAGTACGTTTTTGTAAAAATATCTTTGGAATTGCATTCCATCAGCATGATTTGCCACGCAGTGGCTAATTATGCTGAATGGTTACTAGCGTTTCAAGAAGGCCGATATATTTCTGTGTTGTTTTGGTATCTAAATGTAATTGCCCACCGATTTGAGTAAAATTAGTTAATTTTCCTGATTGTTGAGCCAACACTTCTAGTAAGCGAGGCATTTTAACTAATTTTTCTATTGAGGAGATATCTTTCACATCTCGTGCTACTATTGCTTTTACATAAGATTTAGCCCAAGCATTGCGTCTATCAAAAGTTGGTCTAGTTAACATTTCTGGATAACCACCAGTTAGAACCCATGAAATAACTTCTGATTGTTCTAAATGTATTGTCTGATTTGGCCAAGATTGCTCAAGGGC
>JBIOER010000077.1:0-2343 GCA_044446225.1 Rickettsiales bacterium
GATAACCCAGCACCTTTTGTATCGACACTTAAGAGGTACAACCCCGAGTTGTTTGATGGCTATGTCAAGACACCAAACCAATATGTAACAGCGTCAAGTGGGCTCGAAACTAAACCGTTATATGAACTTTATGCTGCCTATTGGGAAGAGTTAGGGTTAAGTAAGTCAAACTGGTTGAACGTTAGGGAAGAGATTGCTAATGCGGAGCAGCTTGCTCAACATGCTCCAAAAGAAATGGGTGTCGACACTCATAATACCGCTTCGCATAAGTCGGCAGATGAATCACACATTGGGGCTTTTAAAATATTTGCCCAACCTTTCGTGAACGAAGGAGATTTATTCTTCGCTGAGCAAGACTCAACTAGCGGGCTTTATAGAAAAGTCACAGTTAAAAACAAAAATCAACTATCTAGTGCAGTAAATGAAAAGAATCGTGAGCTAAAAACTGCACTTGATAGACTGCTTGCGGGTGATGATGACAGGCAAGCTAGAATATACAATGAATTTCTCAGGTATTCGCTTACAGATAACTTTATTGACGTCCCCTATGATAAGTTAGAGAAAGAGGATAAACAATATATTGATAAGGAAATAGATGGATTTATTTTTAAAGCGCAGGCTGCGCAGAGGTATGTTGATGACATGCTGAACAAGCACAGTATTGGTGGTTATTATGCGTATAAGACCACCAATGCAGCAACCTGTGGACTGAACATGGAACAAATGGTTGCGGCTTGCTATTATGCAACAACAGATACGCAAAATTTTAAAGAGCAGAAGTATCTAGAAAATCAGAAAAAAGCAGCTTTTGTAGCGCTAGTTGACCAACTTTACGATATGCGCAGGGGTTATGACATTGATGACGGCACTGATAAACCAAGTGACAATGTGTTTCCAAGTCCAAGTGAGGCCAAGGCAGACAAGAATCGCTGCCATGGTGGCGGGGTTAATTCACTGGCTGGTGCGCTTTCCACAATTCACAATGCCTATAGCGTCAAAATGGTTACCACTGCAGCTATAGAAGCTGACATTGCTAGTTATTATAGCAAAGTCAATGTGTTAAAAATGGTACAATCTATGGAAGTTACACCCACGCCAGCTGAGTTAGCGCTCTGGGCAGAGACTGGAATTCCTCCCCAAACAGTTAAGGAACTGCTTAAAAAAGAGTTAGAAGCTAATTATGAAAAGGCATTTGATGCATTATTTAAAAGTTATGTAACTGATGATGCTCTGGCCGATATCAAGAAAAAAGCGCTTGATAATATTAAAATGCCTGATGAGCTCAAGAATCAAGCGCTTAATTTTGATACGCTTTCTGCAGTCGAAGTATTTGATGCGATTTCTAATGGTAGCTTACCATTTTTACGCTTTGATCAAAAAGAAGGCTATCAAACAAGACTTCAGTATTACTGCGATAAAGGTGAAAGCTTTAAAGAAGGATTGATAGCGTATTTTAATGCATTAGCGAGTAGCATCCCGATTAACCAACAAGTTTTATTATTTTTAGCCAGTAGTAATTTGCCTAAAGATGTGGCGAGGCGAATTATTATCAAAAAAATTGGCGATGTAGAATTTACACTTAACGACATTCAGGGACTGGGCGCAAAGGAATTCGCAACATTCATCAGCTGCGATAATGAAAAAGACATTTTAGATTGGTGTGCCGATAACAGCTCTCATATATTTAATATAGTAAATCTGATTGGGTCCAAATTAGTTGTTGATGTAGGTACTGAACTAAAAGGTATATATGGCTCTAACAAGCTTAATCTGCTTCAAATAGCGGCAGCAACTAATTCGACTACACTGTTTATAAACCTACTACAAAATCCAAATGCCCAAAACCTTTTATTAATGCAAGATTTAAAATGTGCCACCCCGATCCACTTGGCTGCACAAAATGGTCATGCAAACGTGCTTGCAGCAATGCTCAAGTATCCAGATGTGCGTGTAGCTTTATCTATGCAGGATATGGATAAAGATGGTGATACTCCAGTCCACTTGGCGGCACAAAATGGTCATGCAGGTGCGCTTGCAGTAATGCTCCTGTATACAGAAGGATGTGCAGCTTTATCTAAACAAAATAAAACTGGTTACACCCCACTCCAGTTGGCTGCTAGCCAAGGCCATACAGCTGTAATCGCAGCAATACTACAAAATGAGAAGGCAAATGAACTTTTATTGACTCCAGATAAAGATGGTAACACACTTCTTCACTTGGCTGCGAGTAAAGGCCATCCAAATGTAATTGCGGAAATACTAAAAAATAACAATGCGAAAGAGCTTTTATTGGCACCAGATAAGAATGGTAACACCCCACTCCACTTGGCTGCTAGCCAAGGC
>JBIOER010000078.1:0-2256 GCA_044446225.1 Rickettsiales bacterium
GTGTCATCTCGAGGGCTTCTATATTTCTAGCCACGGGGAGACTTGAGAAAAGAATTTTTGTAGTTTTATTTGTGTGGGGTAATTTTACAAAAATTCTTTTCTCAAGTCATCAATTGTGGTTGCCGCAGGCAACAAAACTAAGAAGGCCCCCTTCTGCTTGCTTCAAGCGCGGCAGCGCTCCCTAAAAATGGCATGCAAGGAAGGGTGTGGGGGGGAATTGCAGGCCATTTTTTGGCTTATATAGTTTGCGCAGCAAACAACCTATTTCATCACCATGAAGCAAAACAATACTATTTGATTGTTTTTAGGCGGCTATCAAAAATTTATTCCCAGACACTAGTAGCGCGAAGGCGGAGATCCAGCTTTCGTGCGGCTTGTGGGCTTGGTTACCCTGCGCCAAGGCTCTCCTAATAGCTATAAGCAAAGAAGTCATCAAGATGATGCAAACTGAGTCTTTCCCACCGCTTTCATAATAAATTAGATATCTAACAATGCAGTTGATACGGTTTAACTATCACTTTCTTGAGGAAAGAATATGTATTTTGAAAAATCTTTCGTCATTTTAGCGCCATGTTTATCCCATAGAGCTCTGCTGATGGCAAGAATACCTTCTTTTTCGACTTTATCTCCAATTGATTTTAATAAATCAGAGTACTCCTGTATACGAAATATTCTATCGTAGTCATCGCGCACTAAGATTGGATCCTTAGATGCATCATATGGGCATACTTTGTTTTCAATGCTAAACAATTCCCACTCTTTGAGCTCGAGTTTATCTCTAACTTCTTTTACAATAAATTCAACCGCATCTAGAGATGTGGCTGGAAAATAAAAATTTTTGTGTAAATCGCGATTGTATAAAATCTTAGCTAGTTTAAATGCATCCAGATTACTATCTTTAATAATACTTGGATCTCCTCTGCTAATATCTCTTATAAGAGTCCAAATGTCGTAATCAGTTAATGTCTTGTAGTAACTGTAGTTTTCGTTGATAAAAGCATCTTTGTTAGTTGTTTTATTATACCCGCCTACATTAGTTAAAAATTTCACTAAATTGCTTTTAGGCTTTTTGTTTGAGGGGTTGTTGCTTGGTTCCTTGCTTAGCTCCTTGCAAATAGCCCTTAGAAATTCAACTAATAATATTTCAATGGTTCTAATTTTATGGTGATAAGAAATATTTTGATACATAAGTTTGCGTGCAAAAAGAAAATGCTCCACCGCTTTAGTAGCTTTTTTCCTAATGCCTAATCTAGGAGGGTAAGCGGTTTCTCTAATTACGGTTAGATGATTTAGAATCCAATCCAGGTCAATTTTACCGTAAGAGACGCCGCAAAAGTGGCTGTCTCTGAGCAAATAATCCATTCTATCAGCATCAAGTTGAGATGATATGATGTCGGCAGCTATATTTAAATTATCATCTGCTTTGAGGTGTTCTTTGCTTGTAATTAATTCTGATAGTTTCTTATAGTCTATACCTGCGTGTTCGAGAAAATCCTCATACTCTTTAAGAAAGCTTAGCGTCCAATCCGTATGTGTTATAGTGTTATCCGCATCTTTATTATTTTCTGTCTTAAGCAAGGCTTCAAAAGCATGCGAGAATGGACCGTGACCTATATCATGAAGTAACCCGCCTATAATGGCGTATTTTAATACCTCATCTTTCTTCGCATCTTTTGCATCATGGATTTGATGTGTTAAAATTTCGATCATTTTGGATGCGATGAAGGCGGTTCCAAGGCTGTGGCTGAATCTATTGTGTGTGGCGGTTGGGTAAACCAATTCAGCTAAACCAAGTTGCTTAATGTGCCGCAGTCTTTGAAAATTAGGCGAATCAATAATTTTTTTTAGTACTTCCTTATGCTCTGATGGTAATGCCATAACGCCATGTATAGCGTCATTAATAGTTGAATATGTATAGTCTTCCATTTTATACCTCGATTAATGTCCATCTAATAAGTATAATGAAAAATAATTAATACTTAGTTAAAATGCCAAATAAAACTCAAGCTTTATGACAAGGGCTGCTATAAAGCGAGCATTTGGCTTCGTAAACTATATTGACCTAAAAATGGCCTGCAATTCCATCCCACGCCCTTCCTTGCATGCTATTTTTAGGGAGCGCTGCCGCGTTCAACCAAGCAGAAGGGGGCGTTTTTTTTATTGCCTGCGGCAACCATATTGATGACTTAAGAGATGGTATAATTTGAAATCGAGCGCGCCGTTAAGGAGACAAAATGTGTGGGGGGGTCGCACGCA
>JBIOER010000079.1:0-2125 GCA_044446225.1 Rickettsiales bacterium
AGTCTATTCTTAATAAGATTTCTGCAAAAAAACTAAAATTGAATCTTACTTTAGTATAAAAGGGGTATATTATGCGTATAAAACGTCACAATGCACTGATAGCTAAGTTTCTGGGATTTGTTGGCCTTACATTTGGAATTACCACTTTTGCCGCGGCTGATGGTCAAACCGTTTACAATAACCATTGCGCAATCTGTCATGCCACTGGAGTTTCGGGTGCACCCAAAACTGGTGACGTGGCGACTTGGAAATCACGTGGTAATATTAATCAATTACTACAAGTTGCTATTTCTGGTAAAGCGGGAACAGCTATGGCACCAAAAGGAGGCTGTAATAGTTGCTCCAACGATGATCTTAAAGCTGCAATAGAATATATGATGATGTTACATCGCTAACCATATATAAACAAACGTGGTGTTGTTATCGGAAGCTTTAGTGTCTAAAGCACTGTTGTAATCAGTAACTCCATTAAATTCATTGTACCAAATATATTGAAGACCAATGCGCGCATTTAGCCAAGGCCATAAGGGCGCCTTATCCATACCAAAAGGAATGTAGGCAATTTCTGTGATCCAGCCACTACTATTGGGACTGAAATTACCATTATCAGCATACAGCAACTCATCTTCTGAGCCCCAAGTATCGAAGTAACCCACTGTCAATGGAAGTCGAAAATTTTCTCCATAAACAAATGAAGCTTGTGTGTTTAGTGTGCCTAGATAATTATTTTCATTAGAGGCAAGTCCATTGTCGAAACTTGCATCCAGATCTTGGTTTTCCATAATAAGGCTATTACGTAGCGTAACTATGTATTTTGAGCCCATGTATTGATATTGAGAATCGACTCCTAGATCAAAATATGAATCTGTTCCAATGTCATCAAAATTCCAAGGCTGCGGCTCAACATTTGCATACATACCAAAAGTGCCGATTTCAAGGTAGTTATTTCCCCAATTTGGCTCTGCCGCTATACGAAAATACGGCGCTATATTCTTAAATTCACCTGGTGTGCCGGTGGGATCGACACCTAGTGTTTTTTGGGTAGATTGGCTTAATGTTTGATAACCAGTAGCTTCAATATAGACGAGATTATTGATATATGTATAAGCACCTGCGCCTACTACAGATGCCGCAAATCCTTGATTAATGATAGGTGCTGCTGAAGGTGTTGGTGCTAAACTTGAGCTAACAAAAGGAAAACCCCATGCAGGTACTGTATTCCAAACATCTTGAACCGTTGGATTATTATTTACCGTTACACCGTAAATAAAGGGGATATTAGCGATCGTACCTGTATTTGCAAAACGTATGTCCGTATTATCCCATGAATATTTGAATTCAGGAGCGGGTCCAAATCCAGGTGCATTATAAGTAGCTTGTGCAAATGCACCGATGTGATCAGTAATAGCTCCACCATAAAATATACTTGCGCTTTGAAATAAGAAATTATCGTTTGGCTTGAGACTCGTTCCTGAATTATCTTGTGGTGCTTGAGTATGAGTAAAACCCCCTACCCCCATGATAGAAATAGGTGGTACCCAGTAGCTTTTTTCTGTGTTAGTAGCATCTGTATTACTAGCTGCTGGGTCATTAGGAGCTGTGTTAGTAGCAGTTGCACTAGTAGGATCTGCAGCAGCAGTTGTGCTAGTAGGAGCTGCGCTAGTAGGAGCTGCGCTAGTAGCAGTTGTGCTAGTAGGAGCTGCGCTAGTAGCAGTTGCGTCAGAAGGAGCTGTGTTAGTAGGAGCTGCGTTAGTAGGTATACTATTCCTGATGCTATCAGTTAAATTTTTAACCGTGTTATTAGCTGCGCCCATAGTATAGCCATTGAGCTTGAACTGGCGTCCAAAAGGGGTCAATTGGGGAAAATCTGCATGACAGGAACCGCAAGGTTGCTCCGTCTGTCTAGCGAAGCTTGGTAAGGCCAAAGAGGTTTCTTGGATTCCGAACACCAATGCTATGCAACAAGCAAAAAATAGTGATTTATTCATACGCCCCTTCCTTGGATACAGTGCTTGCTCGACATTAGCATGCTATCTTTAAATTATACTACAGCTTTAGCTGCCAACAAAACCATCTATAATCCAGGGCAAGATCATCTAAAATTATTGCCAATAAACTCAAAAAA